>JBDIAG010000470.1:0-4184 GCA_039812305.1 Actinomycetales bacterium
CCTGGTACAACGTCTACGCCACGGCCGACGGTCAGTGGGTGAGCATCGGCTCCAACGAGACCCGCTTCTGGGAGAACGCCATCGCGGTGCTCGGGCTGGACGAGCGGGAGTTGCCCGACCAGCACGACCAGAGCCGCTGGCCCGAACTGAAAGCCATTCTCGCCGAACGCTTCCGCACCAAGACCCGGGACGAGTGGGCCGCGTTGGCCCAAGGCCGGGACGCCTGCATCTCGCCGGTGCTGTCGTTCGGGGAGGCGCCGTCCCACCCACATCTGCGTGAGCGTGGCACGTTCGTCGAGGTGGACGGCATCGTCCAGCCCGCACCGGCACCGCGCTTCAGCCGCACACCGGGCGCGATTCGGAATCCGCCGCCCGCGACCGGACAGGACACCGACGTCGTGCTGGCGGAGTGGGGTTTCGGCGCCGAGGAGATCCGTGGTCTGCGTGACCGGAGGGTGATCTATGACCTGGGCGACTAGACGGATGGAGCGTGCAGTGCAGGGCGGCCCACAGGGGGCGGTCCGTTCCACCTGAGTTGAGCATTCGATCGGAGAGACAATGTCTGAGAATGTGTGGCAAGGAAACTACGACTCACTCTTCATCGGGGGTGAGTGGACGGCTCCCGCGTCCGGCGACCTGATCGACGTGATATCCCCCTTCACCGAGAAGCCGATTGCCCAGGTTCCCGATGGTTCGATCGAGGACATCGATCGAGCGGTTGCCGCCGCCCGGAGGGCCTTCGACGAGGGCCCGTGGCCACGGATGTCGCTCGCCGAGCGCATTCAGGTCATGCGTCGGCTGAGCGCGGAGTTGGCAGCCAACGAGCGCGCGATGGCCGAGCTGGTGACAGCCGAGATGGGCTCGCCGATCGCGCACTCCGTTCCCATTCAGGCCAACCGCGCACGCGTCACGCTCGACGAGATGATCACCCAGGCGCAGCGGTATCCATTCACCGAGATCCGGACGGCCCCGACCGGGCGGGCGCGGGTGTTGCGCACGGCAATAGGGGTCGTCGGGGCGCTGGTTCCCTGGAACGCGCCACACCTGATCACGATGTACAAGCTCGCGCCGGCGTTGCTCGCCGGGTGCACGGGCGTGGTCAAGTGTGCCCCGGAGACCCCGCTCGACCAGTACCTGCTGGCGGAGCTGGCGACGAAGGCAGGGCTGCCTGCGGGCGTGATCAACGTCGTTCCCGCCGGACTCGAGCCGAGCCGGCACCTGGTCACCCACCCGGGGATCGATGTCATCTCCTTCACCGGCTCGAGTCAGGTCGGCAAGGACATCGGCGCCCAGTGCGGGGCGCTGTTGCGTCACGCCACCCTGGAACTCGGTGGCAAGTCGGCCGCCGTGGTACTCGACGACGTGGACGTCGAGGCGGTCGCCAACACGTTGATCCAGATGGCCTACCGCAACAACGGCGAGGTCTGCACGGCGAAGACTCGATTCATCCTGCCCCGCAGCCGTTCTGGGGAGATCGTCGAGGCGATGGTCGACGTGCTGGGGTCGCTGAAGGTCGGTGACCCCTTCGAGGAGGACACCTACTTCGGGCCGCTGGTCACCTCCGGACATCGCGACCGGGTGGAGGGCATGATCCAGCGGGCGATCGCGGACGGTGCGCGGGCGGTGATCGGCGGTGGTCGTCCGGAGGGCCTCGACACCGGGTGGTTCGTCGAGCCGACGCTGTTCACCAACGTCAGGACCGAGATGGAGATCCATCAGGAAGAGGTCTTCGGCCCGGTCGGCGTCGTCGTCGAGTACGACACGGTGGAGGAGGCGGTCGGGATCGCCAACGATTCCAAGTACGGCCTCTCGGGTTCGGTCTTCGGTGCCGACGTGGGCAGGGCCTTCGACGTCGCCTCGCGCCTGGAGACCGGCATGGTGGAGATCAACGGCAATCCGGCGGGTATCGCGGCGCCGTTCGGCGGGCAGAAGGAGAGCGGACTCGGCTACGAACTCGGCGCCGAGGGTTTCGACGAGTTCCTGGCGGTCAAGAGCATCGGCCTGCCGCGGGATTTCGAACCGGCGGTATAGACCCCGATGAATGAGCCAACTGGACGCGAAGGAGCGTGTGAACGATGAAGGCAGCAGTGATGTTCGCGGTGGGGAAGCCCCTCGAGATCTGCGATATCGAGCTCGACGAGACCCAGCCGCACGAGGTGGTGGTCAAGGTCAGGGCAAGTGGTCTGTGCCACAGCGATCTGCACACGATGAAGACGGACTTCGGCTGGCCGGTGCCTCTGGTCCTGGGTCACGAGGTGTCCGGCGTCGTCGAATCGGTGGGGGAGGAGGTGACCGCGGTCGAGGTGGGCGACCACGTGGTCGCGAATCTCATCTCCAGCTGCGGGGTGTGCAGGCGTTGCCGCGGCGGTGTTCCGACCGAGTGCACCAACCCGGGCGCCATCCGACGGGGGCCCGGCGAGAACGCCCGGTACATGATGGACGGCAAGGCCGTCACTCAGATCGGGGACATCGGCGGGTTCGCCGAGAAGATCCTGGTGCACGAGCGCAACCTGGTGAAGATCGACAACGACGTCCCCCTCGATCGTGCGGCACTGCTCGGTTGCGGCGTGCTCACCGGTGTCGGCGCGGTGAAGAACGCCGCCCACGTCAAGTTCGGCGACGACGTCGCGGTGATCGGCTGCGGCGGTGTGGGGCTGAACGTCGTGCAGGGTGCGGCGATCTCCGGGGCGCGCCACGTGATCGCGCTGGATCTGCAGCCGGCCAAGCTGGAGTTGGCGCGCAAGTTCGGTGCGACCGAGGTGATCAACCCGGCCGAGGAGGCGGATGTCGCGGAGAGGGTCCGCCAGATCGTGGGCCGGGCCGGCGTCGACTACGCCTTCGAGGTGATCGGCCTGCCGCAGACCGCGCAGCAGGCGATCGACCTCACCGACGTGGGCGGCACCGCCTTCGTGCTCGGCAAGATGGCGCCCGGCACCAGCGCGACGCTGTCCGGGGCGGACCTGCTCCGACCGCACAAGTCGCTGCGCGGCCTGTTCATGGGGCTGAGCGTGGCGGATGTCGACATCCCGCTCTACGCGGACCTCTACCGGCAGGGGCGACTCAACCTCGACGACCTGGTGTCGGAGACGATCTCGCTCGAGGAGATCAACGAAGGCTACGAGAAGCTGGAGAGAGGTGAGACGGCCCGAAGCGTCGTGGTGTTCGACTGACTGTTAAGGACGTGAAGAACGTGGTCTCGTTCCTCGCCACCCGCAGCGAGGTCGATGCGGAACGCATCGGCGCCTTCGGCATCTGCGGCTCGGGTGGGTACGTGCCTTTCACCGCCAACCTCTGACCTTTCGGCTCCCCGGCCCCGACGTGCGATGCCGTGCATGTCGGGGTCGAGGTGTCTGCGCCGCGAGGCGGGCGGCTCCGGGACCGCCGGGCCTGGACCCCTCTCGCCGCCGTCTCTGGACATCGCGCGATTTTTCGGTACTATACATAATATTTTATATGACTGGGATCAACGGAGATCGGAGACAGCGGCCTTGACACCATGTAGACACAGTCGTCGGTGGGGGCTGGCAACCGCCCTCGTCGTCGCAATGATGATCGCCTTCACGGGTTGTTCCCCGTCGCCGGACTCGGGCGGCACGGTGAGGCTCGTCATGGCCGACAGCTTCTCCCCGACGCACCCGGTCGGGGCGGGGGGCTCCCAGAAGCTGCGAGAGTACCTGCAGGAGCACGGTCCGGCGGTGGGCCTGGAACTCGACTACCACGGCTCCGGACAGCTGGGCAGCCAGTCCGAGATGCTGAATCTCGCCGGCCTGCGGCAAGAGGAAGAGCACACTCCACATTTCGTCGTCTTCGTGAAAACCGCACTTTCGCCGCGAGGTCGACACGGCGAGCCAGCCGTCGCCGACCTTGTCGACAACCAGGTCTTTCGCGGGGTATCCGCTGCCGGCCGCAGCGGTGGCCACGCAGCCTGTACCGCCGCAGGCCGACCGCAGCCGCCACGTCTCGGAATAGCCCGCCAGGTCGCTGTCGCCGGTCGCGGGGGTGCCGTCCAATTTGGTCTTCTGGCCAAAGGCAGCGGCGAAGGTTCCGGTGAACGGGCCGGTGTTGGGAGGTGGTGGCGCGCTCGTCGAACGCGCTTGGGGCGAGGCGCCCTGCCCGCCGGAGTCTGGGCCGAACAGCGCGATCGCCGCGACGACCGCCACGACGACCGCCAAGACACCGAGGCT
>JBDIAG010000471.1:0-4171 GCA_039812305.1 Actinomycetales bacterium
CGGCGGCTCGGTCATCCTCTCCCTGTTCCTCATCGCCCTCGCCGGCTGCGGCCTGCTGACCACCGTGGGTGTCATCGTCGCGATGGACACCTTCGGCCCGGTCAGCGACAACGCCCAGGGCATCGCCGAGATGAGCGGCGACGTCGACGGTGAGGGCGCGCAGATCCTCACCGAGCTCGACGCGGTCGGCAACACCACGAAGGCGATCACCAAGGGCATCGCGATCGCCACGGCCGTGCTCGCGGCCACCGCGCTCTTCGGCTCCTACCAGGACGCGGTCACCGCCGCGCTCGCCAAGACCGGTGTGCTGGTGGAGGACGCCGGCGCGTCGTTCCTGTACGAGATCACCAGCCCCGGTGTGCTCGTGGGCCTGATGATCGGTGCCGCGGTCGTGTTCCTGTTCTCCGGGCTCGCCATCGACGCGGTCACCCGGGCCGCCGGTGCGATCGTGTTCGAGGTGCGCCGCCAGTTCCGCGAGATCCCCGGGATCATGGAAGGGACCACCAAGCCGGAGTACGGCAAGGTCGTCGACATCTGCACCCGCGACTCGCTGCGTGAGCTGGCCACCCCGGGCCTGCTGGCAGCGATGGCCCCGATCGCGGTCGGCTTCGGCCTGGGCATCGGCCCGCTGGCCGGCTACCTCGCCGGCGCCATCGGCACCGGCGTTCTGATGGCCATCTTCCTGGCCAACTCCGGTGGCGCCTGGGACAACGCGAAGAAGCTCGTCGAGGACGGCAACCACGGTGGCAAGGGATCTGACGCGCACGCCGCGACGGTCATCGGCGACACCGTCGGCGACCCGTTCAAGGACACTGCCGGCCCGGCGATCAACCCGCTGATCAAGGTGATGAACCTGGTGGCGGTGCTGATCGCGCCGGCGGTCGTGGCGCTGTCCGTCGGGGACGGCAACAACCCGCTGCTCCGCGCCGGGATCGCCGCGGTCGCGGTCATCGTGATCGTCGTCGCAGTGACCGTGTCGAAGCGGCGCGGCGGTGCGATCAGCGAGCAGGCGGACTCCAGCGCCGTCGAGCGCGTGGCCTGATCTCGGGATCAGTCAAGAGAGTGGGCGGCGACCTGAACGGGTCGCCGCCCTCACTTGTCTCCGATGCATATCCACACCAAACCGTCGCCGCAGTCGAGTCGGTCAGTGACCGTGCGTCGCTGAGAGATCCATGTCGGTGGTGGGAACGACGAAGCACCGAGTTTCGTCTTCAGGGGGGCGTACGCTCGACAGTGAGCAAGGAGGAGCTGTGGCCGTGACCCCCGGATTTCGTCGGGACCTCATCGTCCGGGCCATTGCGGTCAGTGGGGCTGTCGTCTCGCTGGCTGCGCTCGCGGTTGCGGCGGCCCGTCAACCCAACGCCAGGCTCGTGCGCGCGCGCCACGAAGTGCGTTCGCCGTCGGGCAATTTCGTGGCCAGGGTGGAGATCGAGCAGCTGGCCGGCGGGGAGAAGGTATGGCGGCCGGTCGTGGCAGACCGGCTCGGCAGCGTCGTCTACCGGGCCGGAGAGGTGATCGTCTCCAAGCCCGCCCCGCGCATCATGTGGGAGAACGATCTGGACACGCTGTGGGTGATCGCTCCCGCGAGCGTGGCCTTCGTCCAGGAGGGCCTGCACGGCTGGACGTCGACCGAACTGGACGCGGCCGACCAGCACCTGGTGCCCAGCGAGGCCCGCGGCTGACCCCCTGCCTAAGGGGCCTTGGCCGGTCCCGGCGCAGGCGGCCGATCACTCCCGAACGGAGCATTTGTGTTGCCTGGCAACGGAAATACTCCAAGCGAGGGCCGAGCGCCAAGTTCGTCGGCCGCGTCGAGAAGCACTAGTCGAGCGTGAACGCCGAACGGAATCGTTCGAGCGCCTGGTGGGAGTCGCCGGAGGCGAACGCCTCCAGTCCGACGACACCGGAGTACCCGATCTCGTGGAGAGCGCGAGCAACCGCGGAGTAGTTGATCTCGCCCGTTCCCGGTTCGCATCGGCCCGGCACATCGGCGACCTGGATCTCGCCGATGTACGGCAGCGCCCGGCGGCAGGTTTCGATGAGTTGCCCCTCGCCGATCTGCGCGTGGTAGAGATCGAGCATCAGCTTCAGGTGGGGGTTGTCCACGGCCGCGACCAGTTCCAGGCAGTCTGCCGCCGTCGCGAACGGCACTCCCGGGTGGTCGACGGCGGTGTTGAGGTTCTCCAACACGAACCGGACGTCGTGCGCGGCCCCGAGATCGGCGACCCGCCGCAACGTGTCCACCGCCTGTACCCACATCGGCCCGGTCGCCAGGCTCACGGGACGAACCGGCAGGCCGCCTTCCCCGAGCCCGGTGCCGTGCAGGTTGAGCGTGCGGATGCCCAGCCGCTGGGCCACCGGGATCGCCTGCGCCGCGGTGGCGAGCAGATCCTCAGCGCCGTCCGCGGTGAGCGTGCCGGTGAGGTAACCGGTCATCGAGTTGAAGACCACGCCCTCGTCCCGAAGAGCCACCAGGGTGTCGAGATCGTGCTTGGTCCAGTCCCAGATCTCGACCAGGAAACCGGCCGCGTGGATCGCGCGGATCCGGTCGGCGACGGGCAGATCGAGGAAGATCATCTCCGCGCATGCGGCAAGGGGAAAGGCAGGCTGGGTCACCGTCGGAATCCTAGTGGGCCCTCACCCGTTGCTCGGCGGGAGTCCCGCGTGCGGTCCGTTGCCCGGGCATCCGTCCGACCGGCGCCACTGCCGGCCGCCCCCGGCAACTGCGGAGCATCCAGCTGAGAGCCGAGCAGCCAGCGATCACCGGCTGGTGGGCCGCCAGCTGGATGCCCGGACACTTGCCGGCCGCATCACCCGTAGGGATCCCCGGTCGGATCCCCGCATCACCCGGAGGGATCCCCGATCCCCGCATCACCCGCAAGGATCCCCGGTCGGATCCCCAGCATCACCCGCACGGACTCCCGATCCCGCATCACCCGCAGGGATCACTCCGGTGGAAATCAGGTGTTGGCGCCGCGAGCGGCCACCGGCCAGTTGTCGCCGGGTTGGCCGTCGTCCATGAGGAAGAGGGTGTCGGCGCCGTTGACGCAGTTGCAGACGTGGTTGGGCACCACCCGGACCCGGGAGCCGAGCGCGGGGAGGCGTCCCGGGAAGTCGACGACGGCGTGATGTTCGGAGAGTTGGACGATCCGGGCCTGCGGGTGGTCGAGCAGCCGCCCGAACCCGGAGGTCCAGGCGGGTCGGTCCGCACCGAGCGCCTTGCTGCCGGAGTCGAGGATGAGGCGCCCGCCGGCGTGCGAGACGACGGTGGCGTGCACCGTCAGCGCGATCTGCTCCGGGGCGATGGCGCCGAGCTCCCACTGTTGGGCATCGCCGAAGAGGTACACGCCGGGGCGCATCTCGGTCAGCGAACCCGGCTGGACGAAGCCGGCGCTCGGCGTCGATCCGCCGCTGGTCAGCGGACAGTCGAGGCCCGCCGCGCGGACCGAGTCGGCCGCGGTGGCCAGGGCCTTCGCCTCCTCGACCGCAGCTTGCTCGCCGGCCTGCGGTGCGTAGGAGTGGCCGGGGAAGGTGAAGACGCCGTCCACCCGCAGGCCCGCGTCGGCGGCGGCCGCCGCCACCTCACCCGCTCGGGACGGCTCGACGCCGCTGCGGTGCTGGCCCGAGTCGACCTCCACCGCCACCGACAGCAGGGGGCTGGTCACCTGCGCCAGGGCGCGGGCTCCCTCGGCGGAGTCGACGCCCACGCGCAGCCTGGTCCCGGTGAGGAGATGCTCCAGCCGGTGAGCGGATTCGTGGCTCAGCCAGATCGGATAGGCGATGAACAGGTCGTCGAAGCCGTATCTGGCGAAGACCTCGGCCTCACCGATCGTGGCCACGGTGAGACCGGCGGCGCCGGCCTCGATCTGGCGGCGTGCGATCGCCGGGGACTTGTGCGTCTTCACGTGCGGACGCAAGGCGACCCCGATCGCGAGGGCGTGATCTGCCATCCGCGCGAGGTTGGCCAGCATCAGCTGGCGATCGACGGCGACGAACGGGGTGGGCAAGGGCTCAACGGACACGGTCCTGATCCTGCCAAAGTCCAGGGACGGCGACTCCAGCGGGCGCCGGACCCGTCACGCAACCAGGCGCTCGTCCACTGACCGGTTGTGGGCCCACTGCCCAGTTTGTCAGCCCGCTGGCCAGCGATCGCGGACTGCTCGGCCCACAACCG
>JBDIAG010000472.1:0-4166 GCA_039812305.1 Actinomycetales bacterium
GATCTCCAGCCGCGCGCACACGCTGATGACCCGGCATGCCGAGGTGTTCGCCGCCACGCTGCGCCAGCTGCTGGCCGCGGAGGACATCCACCTGGTCGACTGGGCCGGGCTCTCCGCCGACGAGCAGCAGCAGCTGCGCGAGGTGTTCGTCGAGCAGGTGTTCCCGGTGCTGACCCCGCTGGCGGTGGATCCGGCACACCCCTTCCCCTACATCAGCGGGCTGTCGCTCAACCTCGCGGTCGTGGTGATCAATCCGACCACCCAGACGCGACACTTCGCCCGGGTCAAGGTGCCGCAGACGCTGCCCGCCTTCCTCCCGGTGAGCGAGCCCGCCACGCCGGACGACGACGGCACCCACCATCGCCGCCGCTTCCGGTTCATCAGCCTCGAGGACCTGATCGCCGTCCACCTCGACCATCTCTTCCCCGGCATGGAGGTACTGCAGCACCACAGCTTCCGGGTCACGCGCAACGAGGACCTCGAAGTCGAGGAGGACGACGCGGAGAACCTGCTGCAGGCGCTGGAGAAGGAACTGCTGCGCCGCCGCTTCGGGCCGCCGGTGCGCCTGGAGATGGCCGACGACATCGACCCGAAGGTGCGCGAGCTGCTGATCCGCGAGCTCGGCGTCACACCGGACGAGATCTTCAGCCTGCCGCGCCCGCTCGACCTGCGTGGCCTCAACGTGATCGCGGACGTCGACCGCGGCGACCTGCACTACCCGAAGTTCGTCCCGCGCACGCACGCCGACCTCACCGACGGGCGGGAGTCGTCCAAACCGTCGAACCTGTTCGCGGCGATCCGCAACGGCGACGTCCTGCTGCACCACCCGTACGACTCCTTCTCCACCTCCGTGCAGGCCTTCCTCGAGCAGGCCGCCGCGGACAAGCGGGTGCTGGCGATCAAGCAGACGCTCTACCGCACCTCCGGTGACTCCCCGATCATCGATGCGCTGATCGACGCCGCCGACTCCGGCAAGCAGGTGCTCGCGCTGGTGGAGATCAAGGCCCGCTTCGACGAGCAGGCCAACATCTCCTGGGCCCGCAAGCTGGAGAAGTCCGGCGTCCACGTCGTCTACGGCATCGTCGGCCTGAAGACGCACGCCAAGCTCTCCCTGGTGGTCCGCCAGGAGGCCGAGGGGCTGCGCCGCTACTGCCATGTGGGCACCGGCAACTACAACCCGAAGACGGCGCGGCTGTACGAGGATCTCGGCATCCTCACCTGCGACCCCGATGTCGGCGAGGATCTCTCGCGCCTCTTCAACCAGCTCTCCGGGTACGCCCCCCGCACCGCCTTCCGCCGGCTCCTGGTCGCGCCTCGCTCGCTGCGTGCCGGCCTGATCGACCGGATCGAGCGGGAGATCCGCCACCACCACGCCGGCCGACCGGCCCGGGTCCGGATCAAGGTCAACTCGATCGTGGACGAGGTGCTGATCGACGCGATCTATCGCGCCTCGCGAGCCGGTGTGCCGATCGACCTGGTGGTGCGCGGCATCTGCGCCGTGCGTCCCGGCGTGCCTGGGCTGTCGGAGACGATCCGGGTTCGCTCGGTGCTCGGGCGGTTCCTGGAGCACTCCCGGGTCTTCGCCTTCGAAGGCGGCGGCGAGCCGGTCGTCTACCTCGGCAGCGCGGACATGATGCACCGCAACCTGGACCGCCGCGTCGAAGCGCTGGTCCGGGTCGGCGACCCCGAACACGCCGGCTACGTGATGAGCCTCATCGACGAGGCGATGGACGACACCACCTCCTCCTGGCATCTGGGCGCCGACGGTCGCTGGACGGGGCATCACACCGCACCGGACGGCACTCCACTGACGGACATGCAGGCCGATCTCATCACCCGTCGCAACCGTCGCGGATCACGGCGTCGCTGAGCCATGTCGGGATCCTCGTTCAGCGCCACCCGGCGCGCGGAGCGCCGTGACCAGGTGCATCTGGTCACGGCCGCCGGCGCGCTCGTCTGGCGGGTGGGCCGCGCCGGCTTGGAGGTCGTGGTCGTCCACCGGCCTCGCTACGACGACTGGTCCTGGCCCAAGGGCAAGCTCGAGCGGGAAGAGTCCTTTCCCGCCGCTGGCGTCCGGGAGGTGTTCGAGGAGACCGGGTTACGGATCAAGCTCGGCATCGCGCTGCCGTCGGCGCACTACCGCCTGGGCGACCACTCGGACAAGGTGGTGCTGTACTGGACGGCCCGCGGCAACCATGACCCGCTGCCGGCCCCGCCCCGTCCGCAGGAGGTGGACAGGGTCGAGTGGGTGGGCGTCGAGGAGGCGACCCAGCGGCTCTCCCGGCGCGGCGACCGCGTCCAGCTCGAGGCGCTGATCGAGGCCCATGAATCCGGGCTGCTGGACACCTATCCGCTGATCGTCGTGCGGCACGGCCACGCCCGTCCGCGCAACGTCTGGGGCCGCGAGGATGCGGAACGGCCGCTGGTCTCGGCCGGTCGGGCACAGGCGACGCACCTGAAGGAGACGCTGGCGGCCTGGCGGCCGGAGAAGATCCTCTCCAGCCCGTGGGTCCGCTGCGTGCAGACCGTGCAGCCGTACGCGGCCGGCGCCAGCCTCAAAGTCCGGACGAAGGGCAAGCTCAGCGAGGACGGCCACCGCAAGGATCGCGCCGGCACCGCGCGCCTGATCAGCAAGCAGATCGGCAAGGGGGTGCCGCTGCTGATCTGCACCCATCGGCCGGTACTCGGCACCGTCCTGGGAGTCCTGGCCGGGTACGCGGCCGCCGGACACTCCGACGACCTCCCCCGGCACGACCCGTTCCTGGAGGCCGGCGAGGTCCTCGTCGCACACATCCAACGGCGGACCCACCGTGTGATCGCGGTGGAAAGGCACCCCACCTCCGCCGCCCGCTGACTCTGGTCGCCCCGCTGAACAGGACCGCGTTGGGCACCGAGAGGCTGCATTCGGTCTCGACGGGTCGCGTTCGGTCCTGAGGGGTCGCGTTGGGTCCTGAGGGGTCGCGTTGGGTCCTGAGGGGTCGCGTTCGGTACCCGAAGGGCCGCGTTGGGGTGCCGAGAGGCCGCGGCGATGTGCCAAGAGGCCGCGTTGGGTGCCGAGGGGCCGCGTTCGGTCCCGAAGGGCGCCACTGCGACCGGCGAATGGTCGCGATACGCACCGACAGGACGCCATCAGCGCGACCATTCCGCGCCCAACGCTGCCATTCGGCGACCTCTTAGGCCGGCCAGGATCCCATCCGATACGCCCAAGGCTGCGTTCGGCATCGAATGGCTGGTTCGGTACCGAGGGGCCGCGTTCGGTCAAGAAAGGCGCAACTGAGACAGGCGAATGGTCGCGATATGAAGCGACAGGACGCCATCAGCGCGACCATTCCGTACCCAACGTTGCCAGTCAGCGTCCGGTGCGCCCCAGTCAGCCGGGCGGACACGTCCCCTGATACTCGGCGGGCAATCGTGGATAGACCTCGACCCGGTACTGCTGGGCGGCTGCGGCGGCGTCCGCCGAGGTCGCTCCGAGTCTGGTCATCACCTCTTCGTCGTTTCGCATGGCCAGGCACTCCGCCCTGGCCTCGTCCCGGATTCCGGTCAGGTGTGCTGCTTCGTGGGCCAGCGTGTGCACGGCGACGATGGTGCGCTCGTCCTGCCGGCCGTCGCCACGCATCCATTCGCGGATGCCGGCGCAGGTCTGCATCGACAGGAACGCCTCGTCGGCCGGAGTGCCGTTCTCGTCGAACCAGACGTGGCCCACGTGTCCACTGCTGGAGAAGAAGTGCCGGGTCAGACGTTCGCATCCGAAGCCGGCCTGGGTGTTGCCGAGGACCGGGCGCGCCGCGTCGGCGAGCTTGGCCTCGAATGCCTGCCAGCGCAGCTCGTTGCCGACGAAGATCAGAGCGGGCACCAGCAGCAGTACCGGCCCGATCCGCCATTCACCCCTGGGCCGCACCCTCGCAAGCACCAGCCAACCCACGATTCCGAGCGCCAGGGCGATACCGAACATCACCCTCATACCCGAAGTGATCGACCGCCGCAGTGCACGCCTGGAGCCCCGCTCGACAAACTGTGATCCACCGACGGCCCCGCTTGACCGGGTAGTCGCGCGGCAACCAGTTGTCGGCCGAGCAACCGGCGACCGCTGGTCAAGCTGCACACAACCGGTCAACGCACAAGTATCCGGCCGCTCCAGCCCCGGGAGCCCCGCGCGCACCCCG
>JBDIAG010000473.1:0-4140 GCA_039812305.1 Actinomycetales bacterium
CCAGGGGCAGGCCCTCGTACCCGATCGCGTTCTCGCCGGCGAGGTACAGCGGCAGGGTGGCCGGGGCGATCTGCTGTGCGGCGAGTTCCGAGACGATCCGGCTGGTCGGGTCGGCCGGGCCGAGGACGATCAACGCCTCCGGACTGGCGCTCTTCACCTTGGTCACCGGAATGGTCATCGCCGGGGCGGAGGCGTCGTAGTACTGGACATCCGTGGCCAGCTTCGCCTTGCCCTTCGTGGTCGCCTCGGTGACCGCGGCGGCCTCCGCCTTGCCGACATCCCCGGTCGGAGCCAGCACGCCGAGAGAGGTCTTGCCGTCCTTGACGGCGAGTCCGGTGGTGGCCTTGGCGACCTGATCGGTGCCCACCACGAAGCCGTACACACCGTCGCCGGCCGTCACCGGCCGGGTCCAGGCCAACGGAACGCCCGCCTCGTGGAGCGCCTCGGCGCTCTCCGGCGCGGTACGGGACACCACGACGGCGTCGACCTTCTGCTGCTCGATCGCGGTCACGGCCGCCGCCGGATCCTGGGTGTCGATGTCGACCTGCGTCACCGGGGTGCCGTTGAACCCGCCCGCGGCGTTGATCTCGTCGACCGCGGCCTTCACCGCCGCCCGCTCGGCCGACGGCGCGTCGCCGGGGCCGAGGGCACTGGCGAGCACGAGCGTCCCGTCCCCCTTGGGGGTGAACTCCGTGGTGGGCGAGCCCTTCTCGTCACCGGAGGCGGTCGTGCAGCCGGCCAGCGCCAGCGCGCCGACGACGGCCAGGCCGAAGAGCCGGGCACGTATCGCCGGGCGGCCTACGGCGGCCGCGCCCCCACTGCTTCCTGCCCGGCGCTGCTCCGCGCGACATTCATCATGACCGCACACAGCCGTCCCCCGTCGAGGTGCTCGCCCCATCGGCGTCCTTTCGTCCAGCTCAAACCGTCCGCATCTCGCGCGTCGGTCAGGACACCGTAACGAGTACGGCCGTCGAGAACCTAACCGAGAACGTGTCGCGCCCCGTCGGGGTGACGGACGGCTCTCCGGGCGGGCCTCAGCGAGCGGGCTTGGCCGCCTGCGTGACGACCGCCTCGGCCACCGCCCGCATGCTCATCCGCCGGTCCATCGCGGTCTTCTGGATCCACCGGAAGGCCTCGGGCTCGGACAGGCCCATGCTCTGCATGAGAAGGCCCTTGGCGCGCTCGACCTGCTTGCGCGTCTCGAACCGCTCGGTGATCTCGCTGACCTCCGACTCCAGCGCGAGGATCTCGGCATGGCGGGAGAGCGCGATCTCCAGCGACGGGAGCAGCGTGTCGGCCGTGAAGGGCTTGACGACGTAGGCCATGGCGCCGGCGTCGCGGGCGCGCTCGACCAACTCGGTCTGCGAGAAGGCGGTCAGCAACACCACCGGCGCGAGGCGGGCCTTGACGATCCGCTCGGCGGCGCTGATGCCGTCCAGCACGGGCATCTTGATGTCCATGACGACCAGGTCGGGTCGCAGTTCCTCGACCAGCCGCACCGCGGCCTCGCCGTCGCCGGCCTCACCGACGACGTCGAATCCGCGCTCCCTGAGCATCTCGACCAGGTCGAGGCGGATGATCGCCTCGTCCTCCGCGACGACGATGCGCCTGCGCGGTGGGTTGGCGCGAACGGCCGACTTCGAATCAGGCGTGGAAGTACCAGTCACGTCCGATAGCCTAGTGCCGAGCCGCGAGGCTCCCGACCAGCCGGGTTGGTGGAACGGCAGACACAGAGCACTCAAAATGCTCCGCTCGAAAGGGCGTGCGGGTTCGAATCCCGCACCCGGCACCCCCACTGGCCCGCAATCCGGGCCGGCGAACCGGCCTCAGGCGTTCCGCCCCGGGCCCCGCGTGATGTCGCACACATCGGCGATTCGTCTGTGCTCCACGGCATCACGAGACCCTGCTGCACCCCGTCGCACCCCGCGTCGGCGATGCACCACCGGCCGGTCACGACGCGGCAACCGCGTCATGACCGGCCGGATGGGCGGTGGCCTCCCCGGGATGGGAAGGCCTGCGACATCTACTCCGTGGCCTCGTCGGCTTCCCTGGTGGTGGCGGTCTCCGCCACCCGCTGCTCGGCGTGCGACTTGATGGTCTCGCCGTGCTCGGACAGATCGCTGGCCGGGTCCACGTGGGCGTAGTGCCAGCCCTTGGCGATCGTCTCACCCATGTTGTGCAGCTGCAGCGTGTTCGTCGTGCCGGCGACGCCCGGCGGCATGCCGGCGACGATCACCACCTTCTCGCCCTCCTGCACCCGGCCGCTCGAGAGCAGGATGTCGTCGACCTGGCGGACCATGTCGTCGGTGTGCTTGACGCTCGGGCCGAGGAAGGTCTCGATGCCCCAGGTCAGCGCCAGCTGCGAGCGCACCCGTCGCTCCGGGGTGAAGGCCAGGGCCGGGATCCGCGACCGCAGCCGCGAGATCCGGCGGGCCGAGTCGCCGGACTGGGTGAAGGTGACCAGGTGCGTGGCGCCGAGCCGCTCCCCGACCTGCGCGGCGGCGAAGGTGATCGCGCCACCGGTGGTGCGCGGGTTCGTCCCGAGGGGACGGATCTGCTCCAGCCCCCGCTCCTCGGTGTTCTCGATGATGGCCGCCATCGTCTTGACCGCCTCGATCGGCCAGGCACCGACCGAGGTCTCCCCCGACAGCATCAGGGCGTCCGCGCCGTCCAGCACGGCGTTCGCCACGTCCGACGCCTCGGCGCGGGTCGGTCGCGGTGAGGTGATCATCGATTCCAGCACCTGGGTGGCCACGATCACCGGCTTGGCGTTGCGCCGGGCCAGTTCCACCGCGCGCTTCTGCACGAGCGGCACCTGCTCCAGGGGCAGTTCCACGCCGAGGTCGCCGCGCGCCACCATGATCGCGTCGAAGGCGAGCACGACCTCGGCCAGGTTGTCGACGGCCTGCGGCTTCTCGATCTTGGCGATGACCGGCACCCAGATGCCGACCTCCTCCATCACCTTGCGGACGTCGTCGACGTCCGAAGCGCTGCGGACGAAGGAGAGCGCGACCATGTCGACACCCGTCCGCAGGGCCCAGCGCAGATCCTCGGTGTCCTTCTCGGACAGCGCGGGCACGTTCACCGCGATGTCCGGCAGGTTGATGCCCTTGTTGTTCGAGACCTGCCCGGGGACGAGCACCTCGGTCACCACATCGGTGCCGTCGACCACTTCCAGCACCTTCACCGCGACCTTGCCGTCGTCGATGAGGATCGTCTGGCCCGGGGAGACATCCTCGGCCAGGCCCTTGAACGTGGTGCCGCAGCGCTCGACCGTGCCTTCGCAGTCGTTGACGGTGATGGTGAACCGGGCGCCCTGCTCCAGCATGACCGGGCCGTCCTTGAACCGCGCCAGGCGGATCTTGGGCCCCTGCAGGTCAGCGAAGACGCCGACCGCCCGGCCGACCTCGTCGGAGGCCTTGCGGATGTTGTCGTAGTTGACCTTGTGCTCGGCGTAGCTGCCGTGGGACATATTCATGCGGGCGACGTTGCAGCCGGCACGGACGAGTTCTACGACCTTCTCGTACGTGCCGACGGAGGGGCCCAGTGTGCAGACGATCTTGGCTCGGCGCATGCGCGCAACACTATTCCTTCGGTCAAGCGGTCGGGCGCGATGGCCTGCGCCCGGCACCAGCTATTTACAGAATGTTTTCAGACCAGCAATTGTCGGGCGTGGGGCGGAATCGGTACCGGCAGGTTCGTCGAGCCGCTGAGGTAGGCGTCCACGCCGGCGGCGCAGGCGCGTCCTTCGGCGATCGCCCAGACGATCAGCGACTGGCCCCGGCCGGCGTCACCGGCGACGAAAACGCCCTTGCGAGAGGACATGTAGCTCGCGTCCCGTTCGAGGTTGCCGCGCGCGTCCAGCTCCAGACCGAGCTGCTCGACCAGCCCGGTGCGCTGCGGCCCGGTGAAGCCCATCGCGAGCAGCACCAGCTGGGCCGGCAGCTCGCGCTCGGTGCCGGGCACCGGCTCGAACCGGCCGCCGGAGAACTCGACCTCCACCAGGCGGATGGCGGCGACGTTGCCGGTGCCGTCGTCGACCAGCTCCGTGGTGTTCACCGCGTAGACGCGATCGCCGCCCTCCTCGTGGGCGCTGGTCACCCGGTACAGCATCGGGTAGGTCGGCCACGGCTGGCCGGC
>JBDIAG010000474.1:0-4117 GCA_039812305.1 Actinomycetales bacterium
GGCTGCACCGTGGTGCTCAAGCCCGCCGAGGAGACGCCGCTGTCGGCGCTGGCCATCGCGGCGCTGCTGACCGAGGCCGGCGTGCCCGACGGGGTCGTCAACGTCGTGCCCACCACGGATCCGGGCGCGGTGGTCGGGACGTGGCTGGCGGACAGCAGGGTCCGCAAGATCTCGTTCACCGGTTCCACCGGCGTGGGCCGGATGCTGCTGCGCCAGGCCGCTGATCGGGTGGTCAACGCGAGCATGGAGCTCGGCGGCAACGCGCCGTTCGTCGTCTTCGACGACGCCGACGTGGACGCCGCGGTCGAGGGCGCGATGCTCGCCAAGATGCGCAACAACGGCGAAGCCTGCACCGCGGCGAACCGGCTGTTCATCCAGGCCGGCGTGGCCGAGGAGTTCACCGCCAAGTTCAGTGCCGCGATGGAGCAGAAGGTGCTCGGACGCGGGGTGGAGTCGGCGACCACGCTCGGCCCGCTGATCGACGAGGCCGCCGTCACCAAGGTGCAGGAGCTGGTCGACGACGCCGTCGCGCTCGGCGCCCGGGTGGTCACCGGCGGAAGCCGTCCCGACGGCCCCGGCCACTTCTACCCCGCCACGGTGCTGGCGGAGGTGCCGGAGGGCGCGGCGATCCGGGGTGAGGAGATCTTCGGGCCGGTCGCTCCGCTGACCACCTTCGACACCGAGGAGGAGGTGACCGCGGCCGCCAACTCGACCAGCTTCGGCCTGATCGGCTACGTGTTCACCCGCGACCTGCGGCGCGCCCTGCGGATGTCGGAGAACATCGAGGTCGGGATGGTCGGCGTCAACGCCGGCGTCATCTCCAATCCCGCGGCCCCGTTCGGTGGAGTCAAGGAGTCCGGCATCGGCCGGGAGGGTGGTCGCGTCGGGATCGAGGAGTACCTCGAGACGAAGTACGTCAACATCTCGTTGTGAGGCAACTCGATGTGAGGCAACTCGGTGTGAGACGTCCCACCGAATGCCCCTCTTGGGAGTCTTAGGCCTGGTAGAAGTCCGCCAAACGGGCGGTTCGTCCATCCCTAAAGGGGCAATCGCTACCACTTGTACACGGAAACGACACCTAGTGGAGGGATACTGGAAAGGTCACGGCTGCGACCGCAGTCGGGGGAGCGAGTCGCCTGAAGGGAGCACTGCGTGGATATCGCCCTCGTGGGAACACGAGGTGTACCGGCCCGATACGGGGGCTTCGAAACGTGCATCGAGGAAGTCGGCGCACGACTCGTCCAGGGCGGCCACCGCGTGACCGTCTACTGCCGGACCCCTGACCCCGCCGAGCGCGTTGCCTCCTACAAGGGAATGGACCTGGTGCATCTGCCGGCCGTCCCGCACAAGGCGATGGAGACGCTGAGCCACACGTCCCTGTCGGTCGGCCACATCCTCACCCGCCGGCGACCCGAGGCCGCCATCGTCTTCAACGCCGCCAACGCGCCCCTGCTGCCGTTCCTGCGGGCGGCGCGGGTGCCGGTGGCCACCCACGTCGACGGCCTGGAGTGGAAGCGGAGCAAGTGGGGCCGCGCCGGCCGGTACTACTACTACCGGGTGGAGAGTCTGGCGGTGCGCTTCTCCCAGGCGCTGATCGCCGACGCGCAGGGCATCGCCGATCACTACACCGCGCGCTTCGGCGCTCCCACCCGGCTGATCCGCTACGGAGCGCCCAAGGTCGACCGCAACTCGTCGTCGGTGGCCCGGCTGCGCGAGTTCGGGCTCCGTCCGGACGGCTACCACCTCGTGGTCGCCCGGTTCGAGCCGGAGAACAACGTCCACACCATCGTGGAGGGGTACAGCGCGGCCGATGCGCGCCTGCCCCTGGTGGTGGTCGGTTCGGCTCCGTACGGCGACGAGTACATCGCCGCCGTGCGCGCCGTCGCCGGGCCGGGCGTCCACTTCCTCGGCTCGGTGTGGGATCAGGATCTGCTCGACCAGCTGTACGCCAACGCCTACGCCTACTGGCACGGTCACTCCGTCGGCGGCACCAACCCCTCGCTGCTGCGGGCCCTCGGTGCCGGCACGCCCACGGTCGCCCACGACAACCCGTTCAACCGGGAGGTGCTGGGCAGGGCCGGCCGCTTCTTCAACGGCCCGGCCTGCGTCGCCGCCGCCACCACCTCGATCGAGGCCGATCCGGCGACGAACGCGACCTTCGGCCGGATGGCCCGCCAGGAGTCCGTCCGCTACGACTGGGACGAGGTGGCCGGCGAGTACGAGCGGTTGTGCGCCGACCTCATCTCCGGTCGCGTTCACCGGCGGATCACGCAGCGGGTCGTGAACCGGTCGGCGATCGCGGCGGGCCGGCGATGACGCACACCGAGTCGCAGTCCAGACCCACCATCCGGCAGACGGTCTCCACGCTCGCGGGCTTCCAGAAGACCAGCAAGGGCGCCCCCGCCTACTCCAGGTTCGTGAACCGCCCACTGGGCCGGGTGCTGGCGGCGATCGCCTACCGGCTCGGCCTGACCCCGAACCAGGTCACGCTGATCAGCGGCGTCTGTTCCGGCGCGGGCATCGTGGCCCTGCTGGTGCTGGGCCTGAGCTGGCCGGGTGCCGTCGTGGTCACGCTGCTGCTGGTGCTCGGCTACGCACTGGACTCCGCCGACGGCCAGCTGGCCCGGCTGCGGGGCGGAGGCTCGCCGGCCGGGGAATGGCTCGACCACGTGGTCGACTGCGTCAAGATCTCGACGCTGCACCTGACGGTGCTGGTCGCGTTCTACCGCTCACCCGACCTGATGGGCTCCACGGTCGGCGAGGGCTGGCTGCTGCTGCCGATGGCCTTCACCGTGGTGGCGAACCTGTACTTCTTCGCCTACATCCTGGGCGACCTGATCCGGCGGACGAAGGGGGTGCGCCCGGCGCCCAAGGCCGGGGCCTCCGTGCTGCGCTCCCTCATTGTCGTACCCACCGACTACGGTCTGCTCTGCGTGATGTTCCTCCTGCTCGGCCTGCCGTTCGCCTTCGCCACCGGCTATGGCCTGCTGCTGCTGGGCAACCTCGGCTACGTCGCGCTCGGCCTGCCGAAGTGGTTCCGCGACATGTCGCGCCTGGCCCACTAGGGCCGACCGTCGCCCACCTTCTCACGCCCGGAGCCCACCCCGATGACATCCGCCGGTCCCGTGCGCCGTCGCCGCGTCCTGGTCGCGCACCCGGGCGCGGAGCGGTACGGCTCGGACCGGATGCTGCTGGAATCGGTCCGCGGGCTGACGCAGGCCGGGGACGCGCTGGTGGTCGCCCTGCCGAGCGAGGGTCCGCTCGCCGGCGACCTTCGGGCGGCGGGTGCGCAGGTGCGCATCGTGGCCAGCCCCGTGCTGCGCAAGGCCGCCCTGCGCCCGGCGGGCTTCGCCCGGCTGATCCTGGACGCTGCGACGTCCCTGGGCCCGAGCCTGAGGCTGCTGCGGGGCCGGCCCGACGTGGTCTACGTCTCCACGCTCACCATCCCGCTCTGGGTGCTGCTGGGCAGGCTGACCGGGCGGCGCCTGGTCGTCCACGTCCACGAGGCGGAGCGGACGACCAACCGGATGGTGGGTCTGGCTCTCACCGCGCCGTTGCTGCTCGCCGACCGGGTGCTGGTCAACAGCCGGTTCTCCACCGAGGTGCTGCTGGAGTCGATTCCCCGGCTGGCCGACCGCTGCCGGGTCGTGCTCAACGGCGTGGAGGGCCCGACGGCCCCCGCCCCCGCCCGCCGGGATCGGCCGGACGTGCTGCGCCTGCTCTACGTCGGGCGGCTCTCCGCGCGCAAGGGGCCGGACGTGCTGCTGGCGGCGGCGCGGATCCTGCGTCGCGCCCGGGTGCCGGTGACGGTGCGGCTGGTCGGCACCGTGTTCGCCGGCTACGAGTGGTACGAACGGCAGCTGCGGGCCGAGTACGCCCCGGAGATCGCCGACGGCACGGTCGACCTGGTCGGCTTCCGGGACGACATCTGGCCCGAACTGGCCTGGGCGGATGTCGCCGTGGTGCCATCGGTGCTGCCCGAGCCGTTCGGCAACACCGCCGTCGAGGCGGCGCTGGCCGCGCGGCCGGTGGTCGTCAGCGACGTCGGAGGTCTTCCGGAGGCGGTGGCCGGGTCGGCCGGCGCGATCGCCGTCCGCCCCGGCGACGCGGACGCCCT
>JBDIAG010000475.1:0-4116 GCA_039812305.1 Actinomycetales bacterium
GCTCCCGGCCGAGCACGTCGCGGCTGCCGACGAACTGTTCCACCGCGGCCGCCCCGCCGGCGACCGTCGTCGCGGTGCCGCGGACGTCGTCGGCGTTGCGGTCGAGCAGGATGCGGCCCTCGTCGAGGAGGAGGACGCGGTCGAGCAGGTTCGCCACCTCGTCGATCAGGTGGGTCGACAGGACGATCGTGCGGGGATGCTCGGCGTAGTCCTCGAGCAGCCGGTCGTAGAAGATCTGCCGCGCGACGGCGTCGAGGCCGAGGTAGGGCTCGTCGAAGAACGTCAACGGTGCGCGTGAGGCGAGCCCGACGATCACCCCGACCGCCGACAGCTGGCCGCGGGAGAGCTTCTTGATCTGCCGCTTCATCGGGAGCTGGAAATCCTCGACCAGCCGGGCGGCGAAGTCGGCGTCCCAGTTGCGGAAGAACCAGGGGGCGGCCTTGAAGACGTGCGTCACCGCGAAGTTCTCCGGATAGCGCTGTGCCTCGGCGATGAAGCACATCTCGCGTAGGACGTCCGCGTGCTCGGCCGGAGTGCGGCCGAAGACCGTCAGGTCGCCGGCGGTCGGGAACAGCTGCCCGGTCAGCATCTGCATGATGGTGGTCTTTCCGGCGCCGTTGCGGCCGAGCAGACCGTAGATCCGGCCCTCCTCGATGGCGAAGTCGACGTCGTCGATGGCGGTGAACTTGCCGTAGCGCTTGGTCAGCCCTCGGGCGTGGACGATGGTGCTGGTCATGCTTGGATCCTTTCGGCCCGCAACATGGCCGCGAGCTCGTCGATGCCGATGCCGAGCTTGCCGGCCTCGGTGATGAGGGGACGGAGATAGTCCGCGGTGAACTCCTCACGGCGGCGCTCGACGAGCCGGGCACGGGCGCCGGCGGTGACGAACATGCCGATGCCGCGGCGCTTCTCGACGATTCCGGCGTCCACGAGGCGGTTCACCCCTTTCAAGGCGGTGGCGGGATTGACTCGGAGGAAGGTGGCGAACTCGTTCGTTGACGGGATCTGGCTGCCCTCGGCCAGCGTGCCGTCGATGATGTCGTTCTCCACCTGCTCGGCGATCTGGATGAAGATCGGTCGGGATTCGTCCATACCCACCTTCGCTGGTTAGTTAGTGATGTAACTAGGTAACTATGCTCGGCCGGATTCGTCAAGGGGGTGTCGGTCGGGCGTGGGAACGAAAAATGTCCTGCCAAACGCGATGTGTCCTGCCAGGAGCGGCGGATTTCACGCGCCTGGCAGGACACACAACGGCTGGCAGGACAAAAGTCCGTGCTGGCAGGATCAGAAGAAGCGGCTACCCCGGGCGAGCTGCTCGATCCGCTGGCCCAGCACCTGGTCGAGGTTGGCGCCGCCCTGGGTGGGCACCACCACGTTGCCCAGTCGATCGCTGGAGCCGAACAGGCTGGCCCGGTCGACCTCGATCACGATGTTGGTCTCGTGCGGGGTGGTGACGAAGGTGAGCTCGCACTCCGGCACCCGGCCGTGACCCTTGAACTCGATCTCGTTGTAGAAGCCGAGGGTGGAGCCGGGGACGTGTCCGCGCTCGAGGTCGGCGGACGTGAGGCGGAAGCCCATCCGCTCCAGCGCCTCGATCGACTGCACGTGCACCGGCAGCGGCTCGATCTGGATGGGGTCGAAGTCGGTGGCGTCGGCGCCCCCGGGCAGGTCGAAGCGAGTCTCGACCCCGAGCCGCATGTTGCGGAACTCGCGCCCGCGCAGCACGTTGAACGGAGCCTCCCACGGGACCGGCAGCTGGAACGGCAGCGCAACCTGGATGCGCGGCTCGAGCCGTCCCCGCCCCGCGACGACCAGCTGCGCGATCTTCACGCGCTGCGAGTACTCGCTGTCGCCCGACTCGACCTCGACCGTGGCGGCCAGCGACACCGTCAGTTGGTTGACGTCGCGCGGGTGCTCGCCACCGGTGATTCTCACCTCGCCCGCGATCGTGTCGCCGGGACGAGTGACGTGGGTGTGCAGGATCGTGTCGACGGTGGGACCGCCGATTCCGAAAGCCTCGCGTAGACGTTTGAACATTCGCGTGAGTTTCCTTCCAGGAGGCCGAGCGACTCGAGTTGTGCAGCCGGGCCGGACCGGCCAGGCTGGGTGCTGTCCGGGTTGTCTGACGAGTCTGCCAGCGAGAGCGTTCCGGGGTTGGCCTTCTTGGGTACGCTCACTCGGAAATCGCAGTGACACTTCACGCCACCTGGAGGAATCGTGGGTTCGTTGGTCTGGAAGGTGCTGGGGACGGGTGCGGCCGTACTCGCTGCCGGTGCCGCCACGAAACTGCTCTCGGCGAGCTGGAAGGTCGCCACCGGCAAGGAACCGCCGATCAACCCGGAGAACCCGGACACGACCATGGCCGAGGCCATCGGCTGGGCGCTGGTCTCCGGCGCCCTCATCGGCACCGCTCGGATGCTCGCCACCCGCAAGGCGGCCCAGTACTACCGCAAGTCCGCCGGCCACCTGCCCAAGGGCATCGAGTCGGCGATGGAGTGATCCCGCCTCCGGTAGGACGCGGGTTTCCGGTTCCCCGGGTGGCGGAGTAGCATCGCCGACACACGACAGGGGAGCGCCAGGATCTCGCACGAGGTCTGCGGCGCTGAGAGTGCGGTTCGCCGCAGACCCTCGAACCTGATCCGGTTAGCACCGGTGGAGGAAGTCGGGATCTCGGGTTCGTCCTGACCGTCGGCGTCGGGCCGGCGGCACCGGGGCGGGCCTCCCCTCCCACCCTGGGAGGACCAGATGGCTACAGCAACAACACATTCCACGACTGCCGGAAAGAGCTGGCGGGTCGTCGACATCGTCGTGGCGGCCGTGCTGGCGGTCGCCTGCGGCGTCATCTTCTGGTTCTGGGCGATGGCCTGGCTGCCGTTGTCCAACCTGCTCGCGTTCCTCGCCCCGCTCTCCGGACTGCTGGCCGGCGGCTGGCTGCTGGGCGGCACGATCGGCGCGCTGGTGATCCGCAAGCCGGGGGCCGCGATCTTCTGCGAGCTCGTGGCGGCCGGCGTCGAGGCGACCCTCGGCACCCACTGGGGCATGACCGTCTTCATCTGGGGCCTGGCCCAGGGCGTGGCGGCCGAACTGGTCTTCGCCCTCTTCCGCTACCGCCGGTTCCAGCTCCCGGTCGCCGTGCTCGCCGGTGCCGCGGCCGGACTCGTCTGCGGAGTCCTCGACACCACCATGGGCAGCAGCGTCGTGTGGGAGATCGGCTACAAGGTCATCTACATCGCCGGCATGGCGCTCGCCGATGCCGTGCTCGCCGGCGCGGTCGGCTGGCTGCTCGTTCGGGCCCTCGCCGGAACCGGTGCGCTGGCCGCCTTCGCGTCCGGTCGCAACTCGCGCGAGGTGTGAGCTGGCCGCGTCCATCGGCGGGCCGCGGAACGCGACCGGTCCTGGGCCCGGGACCGGACGTGAGTCCGTGATCCGTGCCCACGACTGGGGCTGGCGCCATCACGGGCGCAAGGCCTTCGCCATCCGCGGGCTCGACCTGGAGATCGAGCCCGGCGAGCGGGTGCTGCTCCTCGGCCCGTCGGGGTCGGGCAAGTCGACCCTGCTCGCCGGGCTGGCCGGCCTGCTCGAGAACGACGGCGAGCAGCGGCACTAGGGAACCCTGACCGTGGCCGGGCGGCCGGCCGGCGATCCCGACCTGCGCGGTCGGGTCGGTCTCGTCCTGCAGGATCCGCAGTCGCAGACCGTGCTGGCCCGCTGCGGGGACGACGTGGCGTTCGGCTGCGAGAACCTCGGCGTGCCCCGGTCGGAGATCTGGCCTCGGGTCGACGCCGCCCTGGCCGCGGTCGGGCTGCCGGTCGCGCGGGACCGTCCGACCGAGTTCCTCTCCGGCGGCCAACGCCAACGGCTGGCTCTGGCGGGCGTGGTCGCGATGGCCCCCGGAATCCTCCTGCTGGACGAGCCGACCGCCAATCTCGACCCGGCCGGCGTCGCCGAGGTGCGCGACGCCGTGGCGTCGGTACTGGACTCGACCGGCGCCACGCTCGTGGTCGTCGAGCATCACGTCGCCACCTGGCTGGATCTCGTCACCCGCATCGTCGTCCTCGAGCCCGGCGGGGGAGTGCGCGCGGACGGCCCGCCCGCGCGGGTGATCGCCGAACACGG
>JBDIAG010000476.1:0-4109 GCA_039812305.1 Actinomycetales bacterium
CACCACGTCCAGCGGCGAGCGCCGGGCCCGGCCCATCGCGCTCGTCGTCAGCAAGGCGGACGGCGGCGCCGCGTCCCGGACGTAGGGCGCCAGCCGGTCGTCCAGCCCGGGACGCCGACGGTGCGGCAGCCGCGCGTACACGGTCAGGGCCCCCGTCGACAGGCCCGCGCCGGCGGCGGCGCCGAGCAGCGAGAAGTCGCCGAGCACGGCCCCGAGGACGCTCACCGCAGCACCCGCGTCTCCTGCGGCAGCCGGCCGATCCGCATCATCACCCGGTAGGCGACGACCGAGACTCCCGCTCCGACACCGAGCACGAGTGCCCCGGCGGCGCTGTTGTAGGCGGTCACCGCCTCGGGCCGGGTGGCCATCAGGGCGAGGACGATCCACGGTGCGGCGACCGCGAGCCGGGCCGCGTTCACCGTCCAGCTCTGCCGGGCCTCGAGTTCGGACCGGGTGCGCGCGTCCTCACGCAGGAAGGTGGCCAGCGTGCGCAACAGACGGCCGAGGTCGCTGCCGCCGACCTCCCGGGTGAGGCGCAGGGCCTCGATGATCCGGTCCGCCACGGGGTCGGCGAGTTCGGCCTTGAGCCGGTCGAGGCAGTCCGCGAAGCGCCCGGTGGCCCGGTAGTCCTCGGCGAAGTCCCGAAACGCCGGACGCAGCGGCGCCGGGCCGCGCTCGGCCAGCAGCGCCAGCGCTTCCGGCAATGAGAGCCCGGCCCGGATGCCCGACGCCAGGTGATCGACCGCCTCCGGCCACAGCTCGCGCATGACGACCCGCCGCTGCCGCGCCCGCAGCCGCACCAGCACGGTCGGTGCCCAGCCCGCCAGCACCGCGAAACACGCGGCGATCGTGACGGACCGGCTCACGGTCACCACCAGCGCGAGCACCGCCAGACCACAGCCGAGGCTGCACGACGCGAACGTCCACCCGCCGACGGCGCCCAGCCCGGCCCGCCGCAGCTCGTCCTCGAGCTCGCTCAGCAGGCGCGGTCGGCGGCGGGGCGCTCGCGGCTCCGGCTCCCAGCACGCCCAATAGCAGCAGAACAATCCGATGCCCAGGCCGAGCCCGATCAGGGTGCCCATCACGCGCCCCCGCCGCGCAATACCTCGGCGACGTCGATCCCAGCGCGCTCGAAGCGATCGACGTGCGGCGGGAAGCCGTCGCCGCGGACCAGGCGGTCCCCGCGGGTGACGAAGATGTCGGCGGTCTCGATCACGTCGTCCTCCACCCGGCCCGGGACGGCGACGATCTCCCGCACCCGCCGCAGGCCGTCCCGACCCAGACCGAGGTGGACGACGAGGTCGACGCTGCCGGCGACCGTCGGCACGACGAATCGGGCACCGACGTTCTCGCCGGCCAACAGCGGCAACGTGCACATCTTGGTGATCGCCTCCCGGGCCGAGTTGGCGTGGATCGAGGCCATCCCGGGCAGACCGGAGTTGAGGGCGATCAGCAGGTCGAGACTCTCGGCCTCGCGGACCTCGCCGACGACGATCCGGCTGGGACGCATCCGCAGCGCCTCCTTGACCAGGCGCCGCAGCGGGATCTCCCCGGTCCCCTCCAGCGAGGGCTGCCGGCATTGCATCGCCACCCAGTCCCGCAGCGGCAGCCGCAGCTCGAAGACCTCCTCGCACGAGATCACCCGCTCCCGAGGTGGGATCGCGGCCGCGAGGCAGTTGAGCATGGTGGTCTTGCCGGCCTGGGTGCCGCCGCTGACCAGCACGTTGAGGCCGGCCGAGACGGCTGCCTCCAGGAAGGCCGCGGCGTGCGCGGTCAGACTGCCCAGGGCGACCAGATCGTCCAACCGGTGTGCCGTGACGACGAACTTGCGGATGTTCACCGCCCAGTGCCGGCGGGTGATGTCGGGGATCGTCACGTGCAGCCGGCTGCCGTCGGGCAGCGTGGCGTCCACGAACGGGCTGGAGACGTCCACCCGCCGGCCGGAGGTCTTGAGCATGCGCTCGACGAGATCGCGGACCAGACCCGCAGTCAGGATCGTCGTGGTCAGCTCCGGGACTCCGTTGCGGGCCAGGAACACCTTGCCCGGTTCGTTGATCCAGATCTCCTCCACCTGGGGGTCGTCCAGGTAGCGCTGCAGCGGGCCGAAGCCGGCCACCGCGTCCAGCACCGTCTTGACCGTGCGGGAGGGATCCGGAAGGGGTGGCAGGGCACCGCGCAGAGACCTGTCGGAATAGTCGGCGACAGCTGCCTCGACCAGCTCCCGGAAGCCCGCCGGGTCGCCGACCGGGTCGACACCGCGGCGACGCACGAGCTCGCGCACCTCGCTCTCGACGATGCCGGTCGCTTCCATGTCACCTCCCCGATCGACTTCCGATCACCCAACTGCCACACGATAAGCACTCTTGGCTACTCTCCGAGAGATATCCACAGCCTTTGATGCCAAAGGGCTACGAAAAAGGAGCAACGTTGGGTTTTTTGTGCGGACTTGGGTCACCCGAGTGCCGCAGAGGACGGCGCAAGATCCTGGAAAGCGCTCGTCGGGTCTAGACGCCGCCGAGCCTGACGGAGCCCGCCCAGGCGGTGCCGACCGGGATGCCCGCCAACGATCGTCGGTATTCGAGCCCGGCGACGAGGCTGGGGCGGCACCGTGTTCGGCGGGCCCACGGTCGGACCCGGCGTATCGTCCGGTGTCGTTGGGCATTCTCTCCTCGTTCGCCTGACCGTCAGTCAGTGCGGGCGGGAGCGAGACCTACCTCGATCAGTGTGCTCAGGGTGATGTGACGACCTGCCGGCACAGCCGCCGGATCTCGGAGAGCACGCGTTCGGTCACGCCGTCGTCGCCGGCGTGGTGCAGGTAGTCGGCGGCGTGGTGCATGGCCCCGTACAACAGGACCGCGGTCGCCTCCGGGTCGATCAGCCTGAAGGCGCCGGCGTCCGCGCCCGCCGCCAGCATGGCGGCGAGCGTGTCGACGTGGCCGTAGACCGGCCCGTGCACGTCGGAGTCGTGGACCGCGCGCTCCAGGGACGGAGTCGCGCCGTGCTGCACCAGATGGAAGAGCGTGTCGTGCTGCTGGGGATTGTCGAGGTAGTCGCGGATGCCGGCGACGAGCCAGGTCTCCAGGCGACCCAGCCAGTCGGCCGGGTGCAGCTTCTCCACCGCCTGCGCCTGGCGCTCCAGGAGAGCCTCGACGTACCGCTCGCGCAAGGCCGCGAGCACGTCCTCCTTGGCCTTGAAGTAGAGGTAGAACGTCCCCTTGGAGACCCCGGCCCCCTCGGTGATGTCTTCGACGGTCATCGCCGAGGCGCCCTTCTGGGTCAGCAGGCGCTCGGTGGCGTCGAGGAGATCGGCGCGCCGCTGCGATGCCGGCTTCGTTCGCACCATCTCGTCCTCACTGGGGTTCGTCGTCGCTCCATCCTATCGAGGGAGACTGACAGACCCGGTGACTGACTAGTGGTCAACAACGGGTGTGATGGATGAGAGGATCCCGGGTTCCGGTGCCTCGGAAACGAAGCGGGCCGGGAGGGCATTCGCCTCCCGGCCCGCTCGCCGGCGATCAGGCTCGGATCAGAGCATGTTCGGCTCGCCCGGCTCGCCGACCGACGGGTCGAGGCCGTACTTCTTGAGCACCTCGGCGAGAGTGCCGTCCTTGCGCAGGGTCTCGATGTCCTCGTCGATCGCCTTGCCGAGCTCCGGGTTGTCCAGGCTCGAGGGCCACATGACCTGGCCGACCTTCTCGAACTCGGGCACCTTCGGGTTCGGCTTCACCGCGATGACGGTCGCGCCCTTGATCGGGTTGTCCTTGAAGCGGTAGTTCGCCGAACCGGCGGCGGCGACGAGTGCGTCGATGCGGCCGGCGGCCAGGTCGCCGTAGATGGCCTCGTCGTCCTGGTAGATCTTGAACTTGTCGCCCAGCCACTTCTGCAGGCTGTCGTTCCACAGGTTGCCCGCGACCGAGCCGACCACGTGCCCTTCGAGGTCGTCGCTGGTGATGCCCGAGGTCGACACCACCGCCTGCTCGTCGGCCCAAATCGGGTTGCTCAGGTGCACGATCTTCGAGCGCTCCTCGGTGCGCAGCCAGTTGCCCGAACCGAGGTCGGCGCGACCGGTCTGCACCGACGGGATGACCGCCCCGGCACCGCCCGAGGAG
>JBDIAG010000477.1:0-4109 GCA_039812305.1 Actinomycetales bacterium
GTTCTGCCACCGCTGGAGCCCGGCCTGGGTCTCGCCGTGGACGAGAGCGTCCTCGGCGAACCCGTCGCCGTCTGGGGCGACTGACCTCAGCGGCCGCCGAAACACCGTGCAACCGGACGCTGCTCGGTCCGGACGCGGCTCGGTACCGGAGCACGCTGGCAGTCGGTCCGGAGGCGATCAGCTGCTCGTAGTGGGAGCGGGTGGCGGCTCGGGTTGGGGGGAGCGGGTGGCGGCGGGAGTGGGTCGCGAACCTGGTGAATGGCAACGGTCGGGACGTCATAGCCGCGTTGAACGTGTCCCGTGGGGACCCCACCGGCCAGGCCGGGTTGTCTGCGAGTGGTGACGTTCGGCGCCGAGTGGTCGCGTTAAGGCGCCGGCAACGCGGCCAGTCGGTGCCTTCCGTTGCCACTCGTCCCGGCGGGGACCGCTGCCGCGGCACCGATCACAGCGTGCCCGGGGGCAGAACGGGCGTTTCGCCGCTCGGGGCCGGTGCCGGGCATCCGGATGACGGTGGAGCATCCGGAACGAGGCCGAGCATCCAGCTGACGGCCGGGCATCCGGCGATGTCCGGCCATTGAGCCGTTATTTGGGTGCCGAGCGCCTATCCGGCTGTTTCCCGCCCGCCCGGCCGCAGCAGCCGCCCGACAGGTCCGCTCGGCGGCGGACGGGGCGCTGCTCATCATCGGCGCCGGTCCACGCCTACCCACCCGCGCCGGTCCCCATCCGCCCTCGCCTCCACCAGCCCGCCAGCTCTCGCCGGCGCCGGCCCGCCGCGCCTCCACCCGCCCGCGTCCCTCGCCTGCGCCGGTCCCTACCCCGCCGCCCCACCACGCCGGTCCCTACCGCACACGCACCCACCGCGCCCGTGCCCGCCCGCGCCGGTTCCCGCCCACGCGCCCGCCCTTCCCGGCAGCGATCGGCGGACGAAATGTCACCCAGACAGCCAGGTTAGATCCCATCGCAGAGCGCACCAGACCTGAATCGGAGATGGGCTCTCCGTCTTGTGCTACCTTAAAGCGGAGACGCAATCTCCGAAAAGAGGACTCATGGCGAGCACGGTTCTGGTGACAGGCGGTACGGGGTATGTGGCGGGATGGGCGATCGTCGCATTGCTCGAGCGCGGCTACCAGGTGCGGACGACGGTCCGCTCCGCGGCGAGGGAACAGGACGTCCGGGAGGCGGTGGAGAACGTCCCGGGCGTGGGGGACAGGTTGTGCTTCGCCCACGCCGACCTGCTGGAGGACGACGGCTGGGACGCGGCCATGTCCGGCGTGGAGTACGTCCTGCACGTGGCCTCCCCGCTGGGAGACGACGATGCCAAGGATCCCGACACGCTCATCGTGCCGGCCCGGGAAGGCACCCGGCGAGTACTGGCGGCGGCGACCCGCGCCGGGGTGCGCCGGGTGGTGATGACCTCCGCGGCCAACGCCGCAAGCCCGGCGTCCTACACCGCCGAAGGCGTGACCGACGAGACGCTGTGGACGGTCGACGACCCGTCGTTGCCGGCCTATCGACGCTCGAAGACGCTGGCGGAGAAGGCCGCCTGGGATTTCATGGCCGGCCACGAGGGCGAGACCGAGTTGGTGACCGTGCTCCCCGGAGCAGTGCTCGGTCCGGTTCTGACGGCGAAGAACCTGGGGACGACGACGATCATCCAGCGGATGCTGCAGGGCAGGACGCCGGGTGCGCCGAAGATCGGCCTCGAGGTGGTGGACGTCCGGGATCTGGTCGATCTGCATCTGCGGGCGATGACCGTCCCGGAGGCGGCCGGGGAGCGGTTTCTGGGCACCGGCGAATTCATCTGGATGCGCGAGATCGCCCAGGTCCTCAAAGACGCTCTCGGAGAACAGGCCTCCGCCGTCTCGACCCGCGAGCTGCCGAATGTCGCCGTCCGCCTGGCCTCGCTGTTCGATCGATCGCTGGGCGCCATCACGGTCTCCCTCGGGCGCCGCAACAGACACAGCACGGCCAAAGCGCAACGGGTACTGGAGTGGCAGCCCCGCCCGGCCGCGCAGACCGTCGTGGCGTGCGCCGAGAGCTTGATCGCACACGGCGTCATCTTCGGTGGGAAGACCCGCTGAGGTTCGCCACCACCCTCCGCGGGCACTCCGTCCAGCCTGAGAGACCCGATCGGCGCTGGGCGACCGTTCAGGCGCTGGGCGACCGCTCATGTGCTGGGCGCCCCGATCGGCGATGCCCGGCCGCGGGCGCCGGCGATCGCCGGGTGACAGGATCGCCACATGAGTGATCGACCGCCCCGGCGCGCCCGGAAGGACTCTCTGCGGAACCGCCAGTTGCTCGTCGATGCCGCCCGCGAGGTATTCGCCGAGCACGGCTTCGGAGCGACGCTCGACGACATCGCCCGGCACGCCGGTCTCGGCACCGGGACCGCCTACCGGCACTTCCCGAACAAGCACGCCATCGCCGCCGAAGTGCTGCGGGACGCGACCGAGCAGATCGCCGTCGACGCCCGCCAGGCCCTCGATCTCGACGACGCCTGGGACGGGCTCGTGCAGTTCTTCGAGCGCACGGCGGCACGCCAGGCCAGCGATCGAGGCCTCTACGAGACCCTCACCGGCCAGGGTGACGACGAGGCGCAGGCGCGGATCTGGCCACAGATCGTCGAGACGGTGACCGCTCTCTTCACGCGGGCACAGCGGGCGGGCACGGTGCGCGCGGACGCCGCTCCCCAGGACGTCGCCGCCTTCCTGGCCATGCTCGGCCCGGTGTTCGACCTGAGTCGTGAGATCCACCCCCAGCTGTGGCGGCGCTATCTCGCCGTCCTGCTCGACGGCCTTCGCAGCGGGAGCCACCCGGCCCTGCCCGAACCCCCGCCGCCGATCGAATCGCTCGACACCATCCTCCGGGCCGGCAAGCGCAACCGGTGACCCCGGCGCTCCTCGACCGGGACGACTGAAAGTAAGGCTTGCCTAACCGAGCCGTAGAGTGGGTGGCGACGGTTCGACACCGTCCCCGACCTTCCAGGAAGGACGACCCGGCATGAGCCGCTCTCCCCACCGAAGCGTCCCCGCGGCCGGCGACGGCCCCGCACCCGAGGGCGTCATCGACAGCATCGACACGCTGACCGCCGCGGGCATTCCCGGCCAGTACCAGATCGCGTATTCGTCCGCTTCCGATTGCCTCTACGTGACCGGCTCCTATGGGCGGCCGCCGTGCCTGGTGGCCACGATCGCCACGGTGGACCCGGCCACCCTGGAGGTCACCGACGTCGCCGAGCTTCCGGTGATCGGCTACGACGCGGTCTCCGATGATCGCGCCTCCTTCACCACCGGGCACCAGCGTCTCGGGCCGCATGGCATCGCCGTGGACGACTCCCGCGGAACAGTCTGGGTGACGAACACCCTCGAGTCGCAGATCTCCGTCTACGACCAGGGGAGCCTGTCCGTGGTCCGGAACTCCTACGACGACAACACCTCGATCCGGACCGAGCGAGAAGAGCAGACCACGCCGTTCGGCACGATCGTCTTCCCAGCCGGCACCACGAGGGTGACCCCGCAGGCGCCGCACCCGCGCCAGATCACCATCGACCCCGGACGTGGGCGCGCCTACGTGACCACCGCGACGACCGACGTCAGCGCTGTCGTCTTCGACACCCGGACGTACGAGAAGGTCGGGGAGATCGTCACCGGCGACCCCGGGATGGCGATCGGCATGAGCCTGGTCGTGGACGCGTCGACCGCGGCGCTCTATCTCGTCGATCTGGGCTACGTCGAGCAGTACGGTCTGGGCAGCGCCGAACGCACGAAGATCTATCGGATCGACCCGGACACCTTCACGGTGACGAGCACCATCCACCTTCCCGCCGGTGCCGCCGGTTCGGATCTGGCCATCGATCCCGACACCCGCGAGCTGTATCTGGCCAGCCAGTGCGGCGGAGACGACGGGCTGCGCGTGTACGACCTGGACACCCACGAGCTGAAGTACTCCCTCGACACCGGCACCAGTCCGCTCTCGGTCGCCGTGGACGCATCCCGCCGCCTGCTCTACGTCGGGGACTTCGCCGACGGCACGGTGACCGTGGTCGACACGGTCGGAAGGTGCATCGTCGACACGGTGAAGGTCGCCGAGAACCGGGTCAACCACATCGC
>JBDIAG010000478.1:0-4104 GCA_039812305.1 Actinomycetales bacterium
ATCTCGAGTCCCGGTGCCGCGAGAGGCCCCTCGTCCTGGTTCTGGAGGATCTGCACTGGGCCGACGGCTCGACGCTGGCTCTGCTGCGGCGCCTGGTGCGGGTGATCGACCAGTGTCAGGTGCTGCTCGTCGTCTCCACCCGGCCGACCGATCGCGCCGATGTGGTCGCCTTCGGCGACCTCGCCCTGCGCGGCCAGGCCCTTGGGCTCGATCTCGCCCCGCTCGACCCGGCCGGCGTGGACGCTCTGGCCGGCGATCTGCTGGGGGCACCGCCGGGCCGGCGGCTGAGCCGGGAGCTGACCAGGGCCGGCGGCAACGCGCTCTTCGTCGTCGAACTCGCCAGGGCGCTGCGTGAGCGGGGCGCGCTGGTCACCGGCACCGACGGGCAGATCGAGGTGGTGACCGATCAGCCCGACTCGCCCCTGGACGCCACGATCCGGCACCGGCTGCGGTTGCTGCCCACCCGGAGCGGCGACATCCTGCGGACGGCCGCGATCCTCGGCCCCTCCTTCACCGTCGAGGACCTCGTGCTGGCCACCGGGATGGAGCTGGCCGAGGTGCTGGCCACCGTCCGGCCGGCCGTGCGTGCCGACCTCCTACGCGACGACGGTACCGGCCTGGCCTTCCGGCACGACCTCATCCGGCAGGCGCTGTACTCGGATTGGCCCCAGGCCGTCCGCGCCACCCTGCACCGCGAGATCGCCCGGCGGCTGATCCGCGCCGGCGCGGCCGAGTTCCGGATCGCCCCGCACCTGATGGCCGGCGCGCAGGCGGGCGACCGGGAGGCGGTCAGCTGGCTTTCCCGGATCGGACGGCGGCTGGCGCCGCTGGATCCGCAGACGGCGGTCGACCTGCTCGCCCGCGCCCTGGAACTGACCCCGCCCACCGACCCGGCCCGGGACGGCCTGCGATGCGATCTGGCCGTCACCTTCGACTGGGCCGGACGTCCCGCCGAGGCCGAGCAGCTGGCCCGGGCGGTCGTGAGCGAGACCCTCGACCCGGAGGTGCGCGGCCGCACCGCCTACTGGCTGGCCAGCACGCTGCTCAACCGCGGACGTTCCCACGACACCGCCGAACTCCTGCAGCAGGCGCTCAAGGCCGGGGTCGACTCGGAGCAGGAGCGAACCCGTCTGACGATCCTGGTGGCCCTCGACGAGCTGCGCCGCGGGAACCTGGAGGTCCTGGACGAACTGCGCGCCTCCGTCGAGGCGGCCCGGGCCCGGGCCGATTCCCGCACGCTGGTGCGCTGCCTGGTGGCGACCGTGATCGGGGCCGGCTATCAGGGGGACCTCCAGCTCGCCGAGACATTGGGCCGGGAGGCGGTGGCGATCGCCGAGACCCTGCCACCGGTCGAGATGGTCTCGTGCGTGGCGCATCTGACCTTCGTGACCTGGGCCGAGGCGGAGACCGACCTCACCGCGGCCGCCGCCACCCTGGCCCGGCTGCGCCGGCTCACCGCGTCGGTACCCAGATCCACCGGCACGGTCGGGCACGAGATCGCCACGGCGCACGTGCTGTTCGCGGCCGGGCGATGGGACGAGGCGCTCGTCGATCTGGATGCCGCGATCGCCTGGTCGCTCGACTCCGGGCGCGAGTCGTGGGTCCTGGCTCTCTCCCTGCGGGCGATCATCAACGCCCACCGCGGCCTGACCGCGGCTGCCCGGGCGGACGTGGCCGAGGCGGAGATGGCGATGGCGGCGGGGGCCGCGGTCTGGCACCCCTCGGTGCTGGCGATCGCCCGGCATCTGGTGGAGGACTCCGACGGCGACCGCCTGCGTGCGCTGTACCTGATCCGCGCGGCGTGGGAGCGGCTCTCGGCGCTGCCGATGGCGTTGCCCCAGCTCGGGCCGGTCGTGGCCCGGGCGGCGCTGACCCCCGTCGGCGATCGGTCGGGGGGTCGGGCCGCCGACCCGGGGCTTGCCGACGACGTCGTCACAACCTTCGACAGTCTCGCCGCCGTCGGCGGGTTGTGCCCGCACGCGCGGGCCGCCGGCCGGCTGGTCCACGGCCTGGTCGAGGACGATCCGGCCGCCCTGGCCGAGGCGGTGGAGCTCTACCGGAGCCAGGGCCGCAGGTTCGACGCGGCGATGGCCGAGGAGGATCTGGCGTACGCGCAGGCGCGGGCGGGTCGTCCGGAGATGGCGCGAGCCGGTCTGGCCGCAGCGCTCGCGGTCTACGGCGATCTGCGTGCGCAGCGGCGCGCGTCGATGGCGTCCGCACGACTGCGCACGGTCGGTGTGCGGCCGCCGGCGACCCACGGCGACCGGCACCATCTCCCGGGTCCGAATGCGCTCACCGAAGCAGAGCAGCAGGTCGTCGCGCTCGTGCGGGAGCAGCTCACCAACGCCGAGATCGCCGATCGTCTCGTCGTCTCCCGGCGCACGGTCGAGACGCACGTCTCGCATGCGATGGCCAAGCTGGGGTGTTCGTCCCGGCGGGAGCTGGCCCAACGCGACGCAGCTCTCACGGCCCCGTCGCGTCCAGGAATCAGACGATCCGGATCGTGACCGTGCTGCCCTTCGGCGCGGTGCCGCCGGCGGGGCTCTGTTCGCGCACAGTGTCGAATGCCCCGCCGAGCACCTTGACCTGGTTCACCTTGAAACCGGCCTGGGTGAGCGTGGCGATGGCGGCGGCGGACTTCTGGTTCACGACGTTGGGAACCGGCACCAGCGGCGGACCCTGGGAGACGACGAGCTCGATGGTGTCGCCGCGATGGCGGGTGCCGGAGTGCGGATCCTGGCTGATCACCAGCCCCTTGGCGACGCTCTCGCTGAACTGGTCCTTCGTCGTGACGTCGAAGCCCAGGCCCTCCAAGGTACCGGTGGCCTCGTCGGCCGGGTGACCGGCCAGATTCGGGACGTCGATCGGTTCCGGCCCCTTGGAGAGCACCACCGACACGGACTGGCCGCGCTCGATCTTGGCGTCCGCCTCCGGGGTCTGGCTGACGATGTCGCCCTCGTCGATCGAGTCCGAGTACTCCTCGCCGGTGGTCTCACCCAGTTCCAGCTTCTCCTCGGTGAGGATCGGGGTGGCGTCCTCCGGGGACTTGCCCACGATGTTCGGGGTTTGAGTCGTCTTCGTGTCCGACACGATGACGACGTCCACCGTGCCGCCCTTGCGGATGCGCTCGCCGGCGGAGGGCTCGGTGCGCAGCACGTCGCCGATCTCGACGTCGTCGCTGTACTCGTCCACCTGCTTCATGCCGAGGCCGGCGGCCGAGAGCGTGCGCTTGGCGTCCTCGGCGTTGCCGCTGACCGTGGGGGTCGTGGTGTACGCGCCCGGCCCGGCGGTGAAGTACCAGCCGAAGCCGCCGAGGACGAGCGCCAGTACGACCAGGGAGATGAGGATGGGCAGGCCGCGGCGCCGCCGGCGGCCGGTGCTTTCCCGATCGCTCGTCGCGGTCAGCGGCACGGCGTGCTGGTGGCCGTCGCTGGAGGTGGCCGGCGTCGGTGGTGCCGGTGGCTCGAAGCCGGGCCCGGCCGCCAGGTCGGTCGCGGTGGGGGCGACCGGCGGGCGTTCGTCCTCCACCACCCGGGTCGGATACGGGCTGGTCGGGGTGGCGGCCAGCTCGGTGCTCGGGGTGGGGGGCGGTGGCGCCGGCGGGGCCGCCGGGATCCGGTCGAGATCCTCGTTGTCCAGCTGGTCGTGGATCCGCTGGGCCAGGGCCCGCAGCTCGGCGGCGTCGCGGGGGCGCAGGTCGGGATCGCGCGAGGTCGCCCAGGTGACGAGTTCGTCCACGGCGACCGGCAGACCGGGGTCGACGGTGGACGGCGCCGGTACCTCGGCGTTGACGTGCTGGAACGCCACCTGGATCGGCACCTCGCCGACGTACGGCTGGCGGCCGGTCAGCATCTCGAAGGTCATGATGCCGACGGCATAGACGTCCGAGCGGGCGTCGGCGACACCGCGGGTGACCAGTTCGGGCGAGAGGTACGCGGCCGTCCCCATCAACATGCCGGTCGTGGCGGACGAGTTCGACATGCTGGCGGCGCGGGCCAGCCCGAAGTCGGCGACCTTGACCCGGCCGTCGGCGGTGATCAGCACGTTCTCCGGCTTGACGTCGCGGTGCACCAGGCCGGCCCGGTGGGCGGCCGAGAGGGCGTC
>JBDIAG010000479.1:0-4103 GCA_039812305.1 Actinomycetales bacterium
GTGGTGCGTGACGACCGGGGCGACCTGCGCGGCTTGCTGATCGGGCGCGACCCCGAGCGCGAGCTGTGCCTTGTAGCGGTCACGCGCAAAGACGCGCCGGGGTGGTTCCAGCAGGCGCACCACATCTGTGCGGACGGCTACGGCGCCAGCCTCTTCTTCAGCCGGGTCGCGTCCACGTACACGGCTCTGACGCAGGACGCCGAGCCCGAGTTGATCGAGGATCAGCTGGCGAGCGTCCTGGACGAGGACGACGTATACCAGGCCTCCCCCGACCGGCAGGCCGACCGCGAGTTCTGGCTCGGCCATCTGGCCGGTGGCACCGCGCCGCCGTCGTTGTCGCTGCGTCCCGAGCGGGTCGCGGAGGGCCCGTCGTCCGGCTTCCTCCGCTCTGCGACCACGATGCCGGCCACGACGGCCGACGCGCTCGCCTCGCTGGGCAGGATCAAGCTCCCGATCGCGGACGGAGAGTCCCGTCCCCGATCCGCCGGCTGGACGGATGTCCTGCTCGCCGCCACCGCCGCGTACATCCATCGGATGACCGGCTCGTCCGATGTGCGCATCGGTCTGCCGATGATGAACCGGATCGGGTCGGCGTCGGCCCGGATGGTCTGCACGACGATGAACGTCGTTCCCGCGTGCCTGTCCGCCGGGTCGGAGACCACGGTTGCCCAGCTTCTCTCGGCGGCTCTCGACGAGACGCGGAACTGCCGCTCGCACAGCCGTTATCGCGAGGAGGATCTGCGTCACGACACCCGCCTCAACGGACAGGGGACGCCGTACGGTCAGCAGCTCAACCTCATCCCGTTCTACCCCGGGCTGACCTTCGGCCCGGCCCACGCCACGCTGCACAACATCTGCGCCGGCCCCGTCGACGACCTCACCCTCTGCCTGCGCGGCACCCCGGGCCGGGACGCGACGACGCTCGAGGTGGACGGCAATCCGCGTCTCTACACGTCGGCCGAGTTGCGGGCCCACGCCGATCGGCTGCTCGCCTTCTGGGAGCGATTCGCCCGGGCCGCCGCTGACCCCGAGGCGGCCGCCACGACCCGCGTCGCCGACCTCGACCTCCTCGGCCCCGGCGAGCGCGAGCTCGTCACCCGGACCTTCAACGACACCGAGCATCCGATCGTCGCCACCAGCCTGGAGGCGGGCGTGCGGGCCGCCGCCCGACGTCATCCCGACGCGGAGGCCCTGCGCTTCGACGGGGCGGCGTTGACGTTCGCCGAGTTCGACCGGCGGGTGGAGCAGCTGGCCCGCGCGCTGCACCGGCGCGGCGTGCGACGCGGATCCCTCGTCGGGGTCGGACTCCCCCGCTCCGCCGAGCTGCTGATCGCCATCCATGCGGTGGTCCGGGCGGGCGCAGCCTACGTCCCGGTGGACATCGACGACCCGCCGCAGCGGCGCAAGCTGATCCTGGAGGCGGCCGACCCCGTCCTGCTGCTGGCCGACGTCGACACCGCCGCGGGCTGGTCGCTGCCCGACGGGCTGCCGGTGTGGGACGGCTCGACCGGGAACGAGGCCCGCTCGCCCGCGAACCAGTTATTCGGGACGGGTTCGTCCGGGACTGAGTCGTCGGGCAGTGAGTCGTCGGAGAGCGAGCCGTCCGAGACTGAGTCGTCGGAGGGCGAGCCGGCTGAGGTGAGCCTGGACTCCCCCGGCCTGGACGACGCCGCCTACGTCCTCTACACCTCCGGTTCCACCGGTACGCCGAAGGGCGTGGTGATCACGCACCGCGCCATCGACAACCGACTGCAGTGGATGCAGGGCGAGTATCAGCTCGGGCCGGACGATCGGGTGCTGCAGAAGACGTCCATCGGCTTCGACGTCTCGGTCTGGGAGCTGTTCTGGCCGTTCCTGGTCGGCTCGTGCCTCGTGGTCGCACCGCCCGGGGCCCACCGCGACCCGGCCGCGATGGCCGATCTGATCCGGGCCGAGAGGGTCACCACGCTGCACTTCGTGCCGTCCATGCTGGCGCCGTTCGTCGACGAGGTCGCGTCCCGGCGGGCTCGTTCGGGGGCCCCGGTGACGCCGAGCCTGCGCCGGATCATCTGCAGCGGCGAGGCGCTATCGACCCACCTGTCCCGGCAGGCGGTCGCGGCGACCGACGCACCGGTCTTCAATCTGTACGGGCCGACCGAGGCCGCGATCGACGTCTCGTCCTGGCAGTTCGACCCGTCCTCGGACGAATCCTGGGTGCCGATCGGCGTCCCGGTCTGGAACACGCGCCTGCTCGTGCTCGATCCGATCGGCCGTCCGCAGCCGGTCGGCGCTCCCGGCGAGCTGCACATCGGCGGCGTCCAGCTCGCCCGCGGCTACCTCGGCCGCGACGACCTGACCGCCGCCCGCTTCATCGACGACCCGACCCAGCCGGGCGAAAGGCTCTACCGGACCGGGGATCTGGCCCGGGTCAGGTACGACGGCTCGATCATGTACCTGGGCCGGATGGACCGGCAGGTGAAGATCCGCGGACAACGGATCGAACCCGGCGAGGTCGAGTCGGTGCTGGCGCAGGATCCGGCGGTGACGAACGTGCTGGTGCGCACGCAGGAGGGCCGGGACGGTGCCGTCCTCGTCGCCTATGTGGTTCCCGTTTCGGGGGCCGATCCCGCGGAGTTGCTGGCGAGGCTGCGAGGACTGGCCGAGACCCGGTTGACCTCGGCGATGCGGCCGGCCGGCTACGCGCTGATCGACGATCCGAAGCTCACGCCGAGCGGCAAACTGGACGGGTCGGCTCTTCCGCCGGTCGAACTGCGCGGCGAGGCGGTGGATACGGAGTCGACCGTCGGCCCGAGCACGCCGGTCGAGGAGATCCTCTGCGGGTTGTTCGCCGAGGTGCTCGAGCTGGACGCGGTCTCGCCGGAACAGGACTTCTTCGACCTCGGCGGACATTCGTTGCTGGCAGTCCGGTTGTCCGCCCGCGTCCGGGACGTTCTGGGTGAAGCGGTGGGCGTCGCGGGCGTCTTCGCCGCTCCCACCCCGGCCGCGTTGGCAGCGCTGCTGCACTCCGGTGCCGTCGGCGACGATCTGGCGGGGGTGTTGCCGCTGCGCACGACGGGGTCGCGACCGCCGCTGTTCTGCATCCATCCGGCCGGTGGGCTCGGCTGGTGCTACGCCGGCCTGCTGGCGCACCTTCCGTCCGACCAGCCGGTCTACGCCCTGCAGGCCCGTGGACTCACGGGCGAGACGCCGCTGCCCGCCAGCCTCTCCGAGATGGCGCAGGACTACGTCGAGCTGGTGCGGAAGACGGCTGCCGGCCAACCGGTGCGCCTCCTCGGCTGGTCGGTCGGCGGGATGCTGGCCCACGAGATGGCCGCCCTGCTCGATTCGCACGGCGAGCGGCCCGAGCTGGTCGCGATGATGGACGCCTACCCGGGCGAGCAATGGCGCGATCTGCCACCACCCACCGAGCGGGAGGCTCTGCACGCGGTGCTCCGGCTGGCCGCGGTCGACATCGCCGAGGACGAACCACTGGATCGCGCACAGGCCGTCCAGCGGCTGACCGAGTCCGGATCGGCGCTGGCCCGGCTCGGCCCGCAGACCCTGGACGCGATGCTCTCGATCGTCGCCAACTGCGCCGCTCTGGTGCGCACCGCGACACACTCCCGCTACGACGGTGACGTCGTCTTCATCGAGGCCGAGGGCTCCCGCGAGCAGCCCTGGCTCGACCCGGACGGCTGGCGGCATCTCGTCGGCGGCACCATCGACCGGCACGCGATCCCCGAACGGCACCAGGACCTGGTCTCCGCCGACGCCCTGGCGAAAATCGGAGCGCTCATCTCCCCGCGACTGTGACCGTGCGGCGATCTCGCCCGCTTGGCTCGTCTCGGCCGCTCGGCTCCAACCTGGCTTATCTGTCCCGCTCGGTTGCCTGCCCCCGCGCGACTGCCGGCCCCTCGGCTGCACGCCAGGCTTGCCTGTCCGTGTCGGCTGCCTGCCGCCACACGGCCGCCAGCCCGCCCGGGTTTGCCTGTCCGGCTTGCCTGTCCCGGTCGGTTGCCTGTCCCGGTCGGCAGCCTACCCCCACGCGACTGCCGGCCCACTTGGCTGCCATTGACCAGCTGTGGGCCGACTATCCACGTTGCGAGCCGAGTAGCCAGCAATCG
>JBDIAG010000480.1:0-4091 GCA_039812305.1 Actinomycetales bacterium
TCCGGACGGGCGCAGAACACCGACGTGCGGACTCCGCTGCTCGTCGTCGCCGGCGAGGCCTGGTCGGAGGTGACCACCGGGCAATGGGTTTCGGCGACCGGGCGACTGGACCCGGCGGATCTCGGCGATTCGGTGGCCGGCTACGTCCGGCCGTCGGGCGCGCCGTCGGTGGTGGCCGGGCCGGGTCGGCTGGGCGCCGCGGCGGAGTACGTCCGGGATCGATTGCGCCAGGCGTGCGTGGGCCTGCCACCCGATGCCGCCGGACTGTTGCCGGGGCTCGTCGTCGGCGACACCTCCCGGCTGCCGACCGATCTCGAGGAGGCGATGCGCACCACCGGGCTCACTCATCTCACGGCGGTCAGCGGGGCCAACATCACCATCGTCGCGGGAGCGGTGCTGTACGTACTGACCCTGGCCGGGGTGCGGCGCCTGATCCGGATCGCCCTGGCCGGGGCGGCGGTGCTCGCGTTCATCGTGGTGTGCGGTCCGGAGCCGAGTGTGCTGCGCGCGGGTGTGATGGGGTGCGTCGGGCTGATCGCGGTCGCCTCCGCCCGGCCCAGCGCCGGGTTGCCGCCGCTGTGCCTGGCGGTCGTGCTGCTGGTGCTGGTCGATCCGTGGCTGTCCCGGGCCGCGGGCTTCGCCCTCTCGGTCTGTGCGACAACGGGTCTGCTGCTGTTGGCGCGGCCGCTGGCGGCCGCGCTGGGGGTCGTGCTGCCCAGGTGGGCGGCTCTGGCGGTGGCCGTACCGCTGGCGGCACAGGTGGCGGTCTCACCGGTCTCGGTGCTGCTCAGTCCGACCATCCCGTTGCTGGCCGTGCCGGCCAACGTGCTGGTCGCGCCGGCGATCGCTCCGGTCACGGTGCTGGGTGCGGTGGCGGCCCTGACGGCCGCCGTGTCGGTCGGGCTCGGCCATCTGCCGGTCTGGGTCGCCGGGTGGGGGCTGCGCTGGGTGGCGCTGGTCGCCAGGGTCGGCGGCGAGATTCCCGGCGGCACGCTGCCCTGGCCGTCGGGGTTGCTGGGAATGGTTGCCGTGGGCGTGGCTTCGGCCGCCCTGGTGATCGCGGTGCTGGCCGTGCCACGGCTGTTACGCCGCGGGCGTGAGCCGTCGTTCGCGACGAGGTGGCGATGGCTGTGGGCGGGAGCCGGAGTGGTGGTCGTGGTGCTGGTGGTGCTGCTCGGCTCGACCGTGACGAACTGGATGCGTGGATGGCCGGCGGCCGGCTGGGTCGCCGTCGCCTGCGACGTGGGGCAGGGCACGGCGGTCGCCGTGCGGAGTTCTCCGGAGGGAGTGATCCTGCTCGATGCCGGCCCGGATCCGGAGGCCATCGACGCTTGCCTCCGCCGGCTCGGCGTCGAACGGATCGACGTCTTGGTGCTCAGTCACTTTCACTCCGACCACGTCGAGGGAGTGCCTGGAGTTCTGCGCGGGCGAACGGTCGCGGCGGCGTTGGTGACACCGGTCGAACAGCCCGCGGGGGAGGCCCGCGACACGCTGCGCGCACTCGAGGCCGCCGGCGTGCCGGTGGTCCGCGCGACGACCGGCACGGGTGGTGTCCTGCCGATGGCCGAGTACCGCATCCTGGAGCCGAGCCGGACGGCCGCGGCGAGACTGCAGTCGGCGGGCGAGGGCAGCGGTGAGGGGAGCGTGGCCAACGACGCCAGTCTGCTCACCTGGATCCGCGCCGGTGAGGTGACGATCATGTCGCTCGGCGACGCGGAGACCGCAGCCCAGCAGAGACTGCTGAGGAGTCTGGCCGCCGACGACTCCGTTGGCTCCGTCGACGTCGTGGTGGTCGCGCATCACGGGTCGGCCACGCAGGAGCGGGACCTGTACGACACCTTGTCGCCTCGCGTCGCGCTGGTGACCGTGGGCGCCGACAACGACTACGGACACCCGGCACCATCCACCTTGCAGATGCTGGACCGCCTGTCCGCGGTCGCCCTGCGCACGGACCTGTGCGGCGACGCCGCGGTGCTCGACACCGATCCCGGGGACGGCGTGCGACTGGAGACCCGATGCCGCAGCGGCTGAGGCCCCGCCGGGAGATAAACGCTGCGTGTCGCTTCCTGGGCGGGCGCCTGGCGGCGTTGTCGGCCACACCCACGTAGCTCCGCTACGAGGGCGGACCTCCGCCTTGCCAGCCATCCCGCCCGGAAACCGACACCACAGCGTTAATGTCCTGTCACGTCCTGAGGGCGCCCAGGTCACGAACTCCGCGCGCGGCTACGGGGCGAGCCCCTGAGCGGCCTGCAGCATCCGGGCGCGGTACTCCGGTGTGTCCGGCGGTTCGCTGTCGCCGAAGATCGCCCGCATCCAATGGCCGTCGGTGTTGTTGGGGAAGAGGATGCGGTTGCGGCCGTAGTCCGCCGCGTCCTCGTTGGCCAGGCGCCGGCGCTCACCGACGGTGGTCACGTAGTACTTGCGCGCGAAGTCGTTCAGGTTGTCGCCGAGGTAGGCGACGATCTCGTACTTGGCCGCGATGGCCTGCTGCGCCGGTTCCTTGTTCGACGAGTCGCGCAACATAATGACGTGGGCGTCGTCGGCGTAGGCCAGGCCGGCTGCCTTGAGGTTGGCGACGCCGATCTTCTGGGTGTCCTCCCCCTGGTCCCGCGAGGAGACGTAGAAGATCGGCACGCCCCGGCGCCGGGCGTACTGGGTGAACGCGACGGCTCCCGGCGTCGGCGTCGGCCCGTTGGCTGCCACCCACTCGTCCCAGAGCGCATCGTCGAAGGCTTGTTTGCCAGCGGAGATGAGCATCGCCCAGTAGGGATCGGAGGACAGCACGGTGTCGTCGACGTCGGAGATGAAGGCAAGCGGCTTGCGATGCTTCCGGCCGCGCTTGCCGTGCCGGGCCTCCAGGGCGGCGTCCAGGCGATCCCGGGCGATGTTGAAACCCTGCTGGTAGAGCAGGTCACGTTCGGCTGCGGTGATCCGCCAGGCGACGGCAGCGCTCAGGATGTTCTGCACCGCGTCGTCACCCGCTGCCGCCGCGGCCTGCGCGGGGCCGAACCAGCTGCCCGTCAACACGCCGCCGGCGAAGCCACCCACTCCGACCCCTTTGAGAACTGATCGACGGTCGAGTTCCATGCTGCCTCCCAATTGATGTGAAATGGCTGGCTTCGGGATGCGGGTCACTCTGTCAGATCGACGGTGCTCCCGGTGGCGACCGCGCCGTGAAGGTGCGGGGTGAACATCGTGCGCCGACCGGCCGCGACGAACCTACGATCGGGAGCGGTAGTGCAAGGCAGAGTTGAACAAGGCGGGGCCGAGGTCGGCCGGGTTGGGAGCACGTGGTGAGAATCGCGATCATCGGGGCCGGAATCGGTGGTCTCGTCACCGCCGCGGGCCTCCTGCGGGACGGGCACGACGTCACCGTCTACGAGCGGCTGCCCACTCCGGGGGCGATCGGCGCGGGATTGACGCTGTTCGGCAACGGCTTCGCCGCCTTGGATGCGATCGGTCTCGGTGATGCGGTGCGAGACATCAGCATCCAGGCGATGTCGGGCCTGCGCAGCGGTCAGCGGCAGCCGTCCGGGCGATGGCTGGTGGCAGTGCCGGCCTCGGCCGTGGCCTCGTTGCGCAGCGTTCACCGGGTCGAGCTGCACCGGACCCTGTTGGACCTGGTCGGCGCCGAGCACCTGCGACCCGGAACCGCGGCCGGACCGGCCACCGCGGATGGTCGGCCGGCACTCGTCCTCGACGGCCGGGAGGAGACGTTCGATCTCGTCGTGGCCGCAGACGGACTGCGCAGCGGCACCAGGGTTCGGCTCGGCCTCGATCCCGGTGTGCGCTATGCGGGCTACACCGCGTGGCGCGGTGTCACGCCCGCGGACCTGGATCTCGGTGGTGTCGCGGGGGAGACCTGGGGTCGCGGTCAGCGGTTCGGCATCGTCCCGCTGCCGGGCGGTCGCGTCTACTGGTACGCGACGATGACGCTGCCCGAGAACACGTCATTCGACGACGAACGCGCCGCCGTGCGTGAGCACTTCGGCGAATGGCATCCGCCGATCCCGTCGTGCCTGGAAGCCACGCCGGCCGCGGATGTCCTGCGCCATGACATCTACCGTCTCGCCGCGCCTCTGCGCTCCTTC
>JBDIAG010000481.1:0-4091 GCA_039812305.1 Actinomycetales bacterium
CTTGTCCGCCTGAGGCTCTCCCCGCATTGAGGCGACATCTTCGACCCTTGTCCGCACTGCAGTGAAGTGGCGTGGGAAGGCCGAATCAACCCCTCGATTCCGGGGACACAAGCCGACTCGTGATGAGCTGCTCGAGGCGTTCCCAGGCTGGGCTGTCGATGCCGAGGTGTCCGGTGAGGATGTCGATGGTCTCCGGCGGAATCGCGTCGAAGTCGGGCAGGTCGGAGACCATCGTCATCCGCCGGGCCAGCCGTGCGGCCGCGTCGGCCAGTTCGTCGAGTCGAGGATCGTCCGGATTCCAGTCGATGGCGGCGTCGTAGCCGCGCAACACGGCGACGTACTCGTCGTCGTCCAATAAGGCGGTGCGGGCGGGAAGGATGGTCCGGGTGATGTCGGGGACGAGGGCGTAGCTGAGGATGAAGCCATCGCGGATGGCGCGTTCGTGGCGTTCGGACAGACCGACGGCGCATAAGCGCTCCATGAACTCGACGGCCTCGGGTGGCAGGCAGAGCCGGTCGGGCTGGTCGAGGTGGCGTAGCCGGATCCGGCGTTGCCGGAGCTCGCGAATGTGGCGACGCAATTCGTCGTCGATCCGCTCGATCTCCTCGGCGGCCGTCTCGGCGTCTGCGTCCAGCACGTCCCGGATGCGGGCGAGTGGGACGCCGGCCTGGGCGAGGGTGACGATGCGGGTCAGGTCGATGACGGCCTGCGCTCCGTAGCGTCGGTAACCGGAGGCATCCCGCTCGGGTTCGGGCAGCAATCCCTTGGCGTGATAGACGCGAACCGCCTTGGTCGACACGCCGGCGTGAGCGGCGAGCTGACCGATCGTGAGCATGGTCCATCGTCGCACTTGACCTTGCCCCAAGGGCAAGGTTGCAGGCTGGGTCACATGACCGAGCGGGAGATTGACGAGGACACCCTTCGAGCACTCGCGGACGACGGCAACGAGACCGCGCTGGACCGGCTGGCCGACCTCGCCGACGCCCGCGATGACCTCGACACGCTCTGCGAGCTTCTCGACGAGGGCAGCGAGCATGCCGGACGACTCCTGACCCGTCGAGCCGTCGAACGACGCGATCTGCGTGAATTGCAAAGGCTCTCCGACGCCGGCAGCGTGGAGGCTGAAAGGGAACTGGAACGTCTTCTGAGAGAAGGCCGTCCATCCTGACCGGCTTTGACCCGTCCATCGGCGACAGCCGGCTGCATGAGCTACGGTCGCCGACCCTATGTGCCTGGACGAATCGTGTCTCCTAGGACGTCGGCAGTCCGGCCAGGATTCCGGCGAGGACGTCGTCCGCGTCCGGCAGGCCGGCGATCGAGTCGGCGACGGTCCGCGCCGCCCGCCGGTAGGAATCGGCGTCGAGCACGCGCGCAAGCGCCCGACGGATCGCCTCGGGCGTGACCGCGTCAGGTTCGACCACGACGCCGGCGCCCGCCGCCGCTATCGCCATGGCGTTGCCGAACTGGTCGGCGCCCATGGGCAGCATCACCAGCGGCAATCCGAACGCCAGCGCACCGAGAACGGTGCCCGCGCCACCATGGCATATCACCGCCGAGCAGGCCGGCAGCAGCAGCGCCTGGGGGACGAACCGCTCGGCCGCGACATTGGGCGGCAACGTCCCCAGCTCGGCGGGGTCCACCGAGTACCCCGTTGTGGCGATGATGTTGACCGGCAGGTCGGCAACCGCCTCGACAAGCCAGCGCCAGAGGTCGTCCGAGGTAAACACGGTGCCCAGCGTCAGGTAGACGGTTCGCCGATCGGACAGTCGCCGGAACGATTCCGGCAAGGCCGCTCCAGTGGGGACGTCCCCCGGGTCGGGACGCAGTGGACGAACGTCGTGCCACGGGCGGTCCGGCGGATGCAGGACGGGTGGGAACGGGTCGATGTACGGCGCGGCCAGGTACTCCTGCCCGGCATCCGGCCTGCCCAGGCTGCGCGCCACTTCGGCATGACCGAGCGTGACCAGGTCGACGAACCCCGGAAAATCTGCGCCCAGGCCGTGCACCAGCCGACGCCCGGTAGTCGGGCGGACATAGCTCGCGCCCAGTTCGTACAACTCCTGCACCACGACGTCCACCGGGTTCAAGTCGACCAGCTTGATGAGTTCGGCTGCCCTGATCGCCGACGGGTTGACGAACATACGCTGGGCGCTCGACCACAGAAGCTCATCCTCGGTCGCGCCGGGCCCCGGGGGCCGCGGCAACCCGGACTGCTCGATCTCAGCCATGGACGGGCCGACCGGCCAGGCAGTGAATCCACGACGTTCCACCTCGATTGACAGGTCGGGCCCGGTCGCGATGATCACCTCATGACCGGCGCGCCTGGCTGCCGTCGCCAGCGGGAGCATCGGCAGCAGATGGCCGGTCAATGGTGAGGAGCTGAACATGATGCGCACGGAGTCAAAGAGCCCAGCTGGGCCTGGGTGATACCGGCGAGCCGAGAAGGTTCACGTTCGTGGCGGTGTACTGACCGCGTGACCTCCGACGTGGCGCGCACACCCAGTCACGGAATAGGCAGTCCCGGGACGAGGCGAGCAGCATCCCGAGCCCAGCACGGAAGGTCGGGAGCGCACCGTGGTCGGGACTATGCGGACGGCCCAATGAGGCTGACGCCGCAGCAGGTCGATGTGCTCCGTGGGCTGGTCGTGGACGCCGTCGAGGGTGAGCTGTCGTGCACGCGACTCATGAAGGATCTGGTGGACGAACAAGCCGGCTCGCCATATGGGCCACAGGTACCCCTAGGTAGCCGTTTACGGCCGACTTCGGTCGGACAGATAGATGCCCAAGCACAGGCGAGACGGATGTATGGAGCGATCACGCAGTCGCTCTGGAATCACAGGGCTTACATTCGCAGGTAGTCGCGCACGGAGCATCCGTCGATGTCACCGGGCTCGTGTTCGTCAATCCCGACTCAGGTGGACACGCCCTGAGGCTCCCTCATGACGCAGGTACGAAGAGTCGGTCCAGATGCACATCGATGGCCGCGAGAGCCGCGTCTGGTTCGATGACGTTAAGTTCGAGAAGAGGAGCGAAGCCAGTCAACGCGAGTATGAGGTCCGTTTCGATGACCGGATCGCGATCTGGACGGATCTGGCCGTGGCTCATCGCCTGCCGGATGAGACGTCCGACCATGGCGCGCCCATCCCGCAGCCCAAGGCACACCTTCTCTCGCAGCGTTGCGTCGTGCATGGCTTCGAGAACGTAGGCCGTGTTCATGCGGCTGGTGGCACGAGAGTCAGGTCGAAGCGGAAGCATCTCGGTGAGAACGAGTCGCAGCACGTCGCGAGGATGCGGGGGCTGACTGAGTGACATCAAGCCTCGTCCGACTCGACGGGATGTCTGCTCAGAAGCGAACTCCATAGCGAAGGCCAACATCTCGGCGCGTGACGAGAAGTAGTGCTGTAGCTGCCCCAGCGAGACTCCCGCCTCGCGGGCAACTTCCCGCATGCTCGCCTTGGCCCATCCCTGCTGGTCAACGACCCGCCACAACGCATAAGCGATCGACTCGCGCCGCTCGTCGTGATCCACCTGCTTCGGCACCCAGACTCCTCCTTTCCAATACATATGACATAATACAGTTGACTTGCAACCTAGAAGGCTGGGGGCGATGGCTGAGCACGAACCGCCCAGTAGGTTCTACAACCCATCCGCCGTCGTGTTCGACACGGAGGTAGCGATCGCGCTCCTCGCTGACATGCGGATCCGGAAGGCCATCGAACGGGGCGAGTTCGACAACCTTCCCGGAATCGGCAAGCCGCTCGATCTGCCTGATCACCATGACCCGAATTGGTGGCTCAAGAGCCTCATAAAGCGTGAGAAGCTCGTTCTGCTGCCGCCCTCCATTCAGTTACGCAAGGACGATGCCGCACTGGACGCGAAACTCGACCAGTTGCCGCACGAGGAGGCCGTCCGGCACAAGATCGCCCAGTTCAACGAGCGCGTGATCCGGGCTCGTTACCAACTGCCAGTGGGACCACCCTTGATCACCATGCAGCGTGACGTCGAAGCCAGCGTGGCCGCGTGGGCCGCTCGCAAAGCAGCACGAACTGAGGAAGCTCGTAGGCAGGCGCACGAGGACGCCCTGGCGAATG
>JBDIAG010000482.1:0-4080 GCA_039812305.1 Actinomycetales bacterium
ACACACTCCGGGTTCACGACGTAGCCGGTCCGGGTGTCCGCGAGCAGGAACGCCGCGGAGCCCTGCCAGGTGGTGTCGTAGACGGAGAGTTGTGAGGCATCCGGCAGCTTCTCCCCGGCCCGCTTCAGGCCGGTGACGCAGGCCGTCGCGTCCGCCTTCGACGGGGTCAGGGGAACGTCGCTGCCGGCCTCCGCCGCCCAGATCTTGTCGAGGGAAGCGGTCTCGTCCTCCGAGAGCGGCCGTGCTCCCGGGTCCGCCGCCTCGGAGGATCCTCCGGCGGCTGCGGTGGGGGCCTGCTCCAGTTCGGTGCTCTCCTTGGCCGCGTCCCGGGCGCCCTTGGCGTCGCCGGCAGCCGACATCGTCGTCATCTGGTTGCGGCTCTGGTTGATCAGGACGCCGCCGCCGACGCCGATGACCGAGACGGCGGCCGCCACCGCGACCCAGGTGCTCAGCCGGCGCCGGCGAGGCCGCAGCGCGACGACCTTGCCGTCGTCGTCCCCACCCTCGGCCGGCCCGATGTCGACCGGTCCGTCATCGGAGTCGGCCGCGGGCGGTGATCCGGAGACCGGGTCGCTGCCGTGTCCGCCACCCCACACCGGCCCGGGCCAGCCGACGAAGGACGGTGGCGCGTCGTCGTAGGTGGACGGACCAGATGGTCCCTCATGCCGCACTTCGAGAGCCAGGCGGTGGGAGATCCGGCTGCTCAGGTCCTCCGGCATGCTGCTGTCTTCGACCTCCCGAGCTGCTCCGAGCAGCTCGCGCACCTGGCGCAGTTCCGCCACGAGGGTGTTGCAGAAGGCGCATTCGGCGACGTGGGCGCGCACCCGCTGCGTCCCTGCTCCATCGAGCAGGTCGTCGAGTTGCTCGGGCTCCGGGTGGGAGCCGAGTGGTCGAGCACTCACGGGTGATCTCCAGGTGCTGGTCGCGGACTCTTCAGCTGGGTGCTGCCGGCGTGCCGGATTCGCCCCTGAGTGGTCGAATTCTGCGCGCCATCGAGGGGTGTGACGTGTGGAGCGGGACTCTGGTTCCGCTCCCGCAGGATTTCCGCCAGCATCGCCCGGCCCCGCGAGCACCGCGATTTCACCGTGCCCTCGGCGACTCCGAGGGCGTCGGCGGCCTCCAGCACCGACAGTTCGTGCAGATCCACTAGGACGATCGCCGCGCGCTGATGCTCGGGCAGTTTCTCCAGCGCCTCGGCCAGGACGAGCCTCGCCTCGGTCTGCGCGTGATGGTCCACCCGGGTGGACAGGTCGTAGTCGGGCAGCGGCACGGTCGGTCGCGCCTTCGCGCGGCGCAACCTGTCCAGGCAGGCGTTCACCACCACCCGGTACAGCCAGGTGCCCACCTGGGCGTCGCCACGGAACCGGGCCGCGTTGCGGTAGGCCGAGACGAACGCGTCCTGCAGCGCGTCGGCTGCCTCCTCGCGGTTGCGCATCGTGCGCAGGGCCACCGCCCACAGCCGGGCCTGATGGCGTCGGACGATCGCCTCGAATGCGTACGGATCGCCCGCGACGTGGGCCGCCAGAAGGTCGGCGTCACTGACTTCGCTCGGCGAAGCGGAAGTCTCAGAATTCTCCACGTCGGATCTTCCGTAGGGGACAGGCGGTCGTCAGCTCACCGTGATCTCGTTGACCTCAGCACGGTACTGGCCATCGACACTGGGTAGTTGAGTGAACCAGATGATGAGGTACTGCGCCGTCGGTGCCGGATCCAGCGTCTTCTCCAGCGTGCCGGCCGGACCGGAGGCGATCACCTGGGAACCGTCCAGACTCGCACCGGACGCGGTGCGGATCTCCACCGTGCCACCCTCGCCGCCGACGCTGAGGCTGACCTTGCCGATGCTCGACGGCTCCTCGAGCCGGACGACGAGGCCGACGCCGCTCTTGAGATTCCCCAGCGCCGCGCTGTTGTAGCGGCTGGAACGCCACGACGTCGACGGGTCGCCGTCCGCCGCCCGGGGGGCCTGGGAGTCGTTCTCGCTGTTGTCGCCCTCGGGATCGAAGGCCGTCACCTCGGCGATCTTCGGGGCGACGCCGACCGCCGCCGAGGTGGTCGCCGTCGTCGTCGCAGATGACTGTGTCGCCGTGGTCGCCGGGCCGGAACCGCCGCCGCTCAGCGAGCTGTAGGCGAGCACCAGGCCCACCACGACGAGGACGGCGACGACGGCCAGCGGCAGCCAGCCGAACCGGCGGCGGGACGATCCGCGGCGCTCCTCGACCGGGGCAGGCTTCTCGTCCGCGTCGTCCTCGCCGCGATCGTGGTCGGGCAGCAACGAAGGCTCCGACCGTTCGTCCTCGGCCGCTGGGCTGACCGTCCGCTCGGGCGGCGAGGACTCGAACGGCGACCAGGGTTGCGCGGGCGTCGGTTCGTTGCCGGAGCCGTCCTCCCCGGCCGCGCCGGCTTCCTCCTCGAAGTCCTCCGGGGAGGTGAGCGCGACCGGGAAGCGACTGGCCGGTCGGGCCGGGGCCGCGCGCAGATCGTCGGCGAGCCTCCGGTTCGCCGTGCTGGGCTCGAGCCGGCTCGACCAGGGCTTGAGGCGATCGGCCACCTCGGCCGGTGACGCGGGGGCACCGGCCCGATCCGAGGACGGCCCGAAGGTCTCCACGCAGAGCCGGTTCAGATCGGCCGGCACGCCGGAGACGACATCCGCCGGTGGGACGGCCGCGTTGCCGACCATCGGGGCGGTCTCCAGCGGGTCGTGATGGGACGAGGTCGCCAGCGGCCACCGCCCGGTCAGGCCGGCGTAGATCAGGGCGACCAGACCGACCGCGTCGACGCGCTCGGCCGCTTCCCCGGTGGGCTGGGCGCCGCCGCGCGCCGCCGCGTCCACACCGAGACCGTGCACCCGCACCGAGCCGTCACCGGCGACCAGCACGCTGGTCGGATCCAGCGCCAGATGGTGCAGGCCGCGGGCGGCCGCGATGGCCAGACCCTCGGACGCCTCGCCGATGAGAGTGCGCACTCGCTCGGGCGGCAGGGGACCCTCGGACTGCAGGAGATCCGCGATCGACTGGCCCTCCACCCACTCGCTGACGACGTAGGTCTGCCTCGCCTCCTGCCCGGCGAGCGTGGAGGTCTGCTGGGCGACGTCGAGCAGCCGGACCAACCGGTGATCGTCGACCAGGGCGGCGCGCCGCGCGGCGTCCAGGGTCTCCGCGGCGGTCTTCGGGGAGACCAGCCGAACCGCCACCCGGCGATCCAGGGTGGTATCGACGCCGCGCCACAGGCTCGACGTCTCTGAGTGGGTGAGCTGCTCTTCCAACCGGTAACGACCGGCCAGCAGCGATCCACGACCTACGGCACTCACCCGGTACTCCATCTCGACGGCGACCAGACCATGCTATGGCCGCCCAGACTCCCCACCCGTGCTGACGCGCTTGAGGTGATGTGCACTCTGCGGCGGTTATGTGAAGGTAGGGCGGCTATTGGCCGTCTGAGCGGTGGATGTGAGCAATCGCATGGTGAGGACGCCGGCCGCTTGTTCGCGCGGCATCCGGTTGACGGCCCGACAGCCACGTATCGCCGGATGCCCGGCTTGTAACCGGATGCTCGGCCCCGGCGCGGATGCCCGGCCTACAACTGGACGCCTGATCCCTGAGTGGATGCCCGACCCCTGAGTGGATGCTCGGCCCCGGGCGCGGCTGCTCCGCCCGCAGCTGGATGCCGCCCGGAGGTCGTCCCGCCCGGGGAGTCTGGCCGCCTACGACCCCGGCGAGGCCGTCCCGACCCGGGTCTGCGTCGTGTACTCCTTCAGCGGGCCGATGTACTTCATCACCAGGGTGTTGGCGGTGCCGCGCACCTGCAGCTGAACCCGGCCGTCGGTCACCGTCACCGAGTTCGGCACCAGCGCGAACGTCGAGTCGTCCTCGGCCAGATGCTGCTGCGCGGTGAGGGTCGCGGACTTCGGGTCGAGGCGTCCGTCGAGGGAGGCGGCCGCGAAGGCCGCGGAGTTGGCGGCGTCGTCCAGACGCAGCCGCAGCGTCACGACCGAGATGGCGTCGAATCCGACGATCCCGAGCACGACCAGCACCACGGTGACCTTGGTCAGCCACTCCAGGACGATCTCGCCCCGGTCCCGTG
>JBDIAG010000483.1:0-4077 GCA_039812305.1 Actinomycetales bacterium
GTAGGCCCGGGCCTCCCACACCTGGTAGGAGGTCACCACGAAGTCCTTGCGCAGGATGGGGACGTCGACCGCGCCGCGCACCGCCGCCAGGTCGGCCAGCGAACCGCCGAACCGGCGCTCCTCGGTGAGCACGCTGATGACGCTCGCCCCGCCGGCCTCGTACTCACCGGCCAGTTTCGCCGGATCCGGGATCTGGGCCATCGCACCTCGGCTCGGGCTGGCGCGCTTGACCTCGGCGATCACCCGGACCGCGTGGTCCGAGCCCGGTGCCAGCGCGGAGTACGCGTCCAGCGCACCCCGCACCCGCAATGAGCGTTCTTTGAGATCGTCCAGGCTGATCTGCTCCTGGCGGCGGGACAAGTCCTCGCGCACCCCGGCGACGATGTCGTCCAGAACGGTCACGATGCCTCCTTCCGCCTCGGCAGGCGTCCATACCGCAGTGATGCTAGTGGGTACTCGCCCGGACCCCGAATCGCGCCCCCGCCAGCCGGACGCGACCCGTGCTCGAACCGGATCGTTGCCAGGGTGTGACCTGGGACAACGGTGTCGGGACCGGCCAGGGCAGGTCCGAGATGAAAGGATCGGACGACCTCGACACCTCCTGGTGTCGCGGACAGGGTTCTGCGAGCCGGCGCGCAGCAGCCGAGCCGCGACGTCCACGAAAGGAATCGACTTCGATGAGTTCCAACGACGGCTTCGGGGGCACCGGAGGCTACGGCGGGGGTGGCGGTTACGGCGACTCCGGTTGCGGCAGCTACGGGCCGCCCGGCGGATACAGCTCGCCGGCCGGTGGCTACCCGGCGCCGACCCAGAACAACGGGATGGCCATCGCCTCGCTCGTGCTGGGCATCATCTCCCTGCTGGGCATCTGCGCGGCCGGATTCGGCGGCCTGCTCGGCATCGTCGCGATCATCCTCGGCGTGCTCGCCCGCCGGAAGGTCAAGCTCGGCCAGGCGGGTCAGGGCGGTCTGGCGATCGGCGGCATCGTGACCGGCGCCATCGGTGTCGTGCTCGGCATCGTCGTGATCGTCTACGTGGTCTGGATCGCAAACATCTTCAGCCAGAACGCGGGCGACATCATGTCCTGCAGCAGCCTCCCGGCCGACCAGCAAGAGGCCTGCGTGCAGTCGATCCTCGAAGGCAACTGACGGACGCCTCGGCCAGCGCCCGCGTCGCCTTCCCGGTGGACGTCGGGACGCCCGAGGTTTCTCGGTCTCCCGTCGGTTTCCCACGCTGTGGTTCATCCCGCTGGTGGTTCGTCCCGGTGGCTGCAGAGCACCGGCTGGCCACTCGACCATCCAGCAGGGCAGCACCGGCTGTCGGCCAGGGGTTGCCGGTTGCCCAGGGATCCGGTGGGCGAAATGCACCGGTTGTCGGCTGGCCAGCCAGCATGCGGGAAGCGGCACCGGCTGGCGGTTCGGCATTCAGTTGACGGCATAGAACCGGTTATCGGCTCGGCATCCGGTTGAAGGCTGAACAGCCAGATATCGCTGGATGCCCGGCCCCTTTACTGGATGCTCGGCCTTCAACCGGATGCCGCCTCAGGCCGGATGCTCGGCCCTCAACCAGATGCCGCCGCCGGCCCAACAGCCCCGGACTGCCCCACGTGGATACTTCCCATCCACCACCCAGCCCCAACGGGACGCCCTAGCTGTGCCCGGCATATCCGCAACCTCCAGGGCCGCCCGATATCCACGCACCTGAGGATGCAGTCGATGACAGGCATCCGGTTCGAAGCCCAGCATCCGGTCGGAAGCCCAGCATCCGGTCGGAAGCCCAGCATCCGCTCGGAAGCCCATCATCCGGTCGGAGGCCGAGCAACCAGTTGACGGCCAGGTGTCCAGTTGACGGCCGGGTATCCAGGTGGAAGCCGAACAGCCAGATATCGCTGGATGCCCGGCCCCTTTACTGGATGCTCGGCCTCGAACCGGATGCTCAGCCTTCAGACAGGTGCCGGCAGTCAACCGGATCCCGGCTGGCCCTCGATGTCGCCGCTCCCGGTGCCCAAACCGGATGCCGGCGTCCTTCCAAGCCTCGTCGAGCCCAACCAAACTCCGGTTCGGCCCAACCCGCAGCTGGCCACCCGAGCATGCAGCTGGCCACCCCAGCGTCCGGCCCTACGGCGCCAGCCACGCGCCCCAGGCGGTGTTGCGCACGATCGTGAACGCGACGGCCACGACGAGGCCGAGAGAGAGCCATCGGGGAGTCAGGATTCTCTCCACGGCCAGTCTCGGCCCGCCGAACGTCGCGACCAGCCAGGCCAGCCAGCCGGCCCCGCCGAGTATCACCAGCGCGACGCCGAGCGCGTTGGACCCGAGCGCGTCGAGCACTCTCAGCTGCGTCAGATCGTGGACGGCACGCAGCCCGCCGCAAGCGGGACAGTAGAAGCCTGTCGCCAGGTACACCGGACAGAACCCGTAGCTGCCGATGTGGTGAGGGTCGCGGACGGCCAGTGTCACCACGGCGGCCAGACCCACTCCGCCGACGGCGACTGCCAGCCCACCGGCGCGCCACCGTGCGACCACCCGCGTGGCCGGCGGGGGTACCGGAAGCTCAGTGGGCGCCGTGGGGCTTCTCCCCGTAACCCATGCTCTTCAGCACCTTCCACGCGATCACACCGACGAGGATGATGGCGGCACCGATCACGAACCCGATGGTGGAAGCCCATACCACGGCAAGGCTGCAGGCCAGGGCGCCGAAGAGGATGATGCACACGCCGGTCCACGCGGCCACGCTGTGGCCGTGACCCGGCTCGACGGGCGTCTGCGAGTGCTGGCTGGTAGTCATCGTGGGCTGCTCCAGGGTGTCAGTGAGTAGCAAGGGTCTCCGGTGCGTCTCGTCGTGGCCCATCATGTCACGCCGCAGCCCGGCGGTAGCCGGTGCCGCACTCCCGGGAATGTCGCTCGATTGCACCCGCCGCTTCCATCCGTCGCCGGACTCGCCATGTCGCCCGTCGGGATCCCGCGCGGCACACCTGACTCGCCAACGCACCCACCGGACACCCGCGCGGCACCGCCTGACTCACCAACGCGCCCACCGGACTCCCATCGGCCCACCTGACTCACCAACGCACCCGCCGGACTCCCGCGCAGCCCGGCGGACTCGCCAACCGCCTGCCGAGCTTCCGACCATCCCGCCCCGTACCCGGTCGTCCACCGAGTTCCCCTTCGCGTGCGGCCGACCTCCCGAATACCTCCGCCAGGTCGCCATCGCAGGCGTCAGACCCATGACCCGCTTGACCCGCCATCGCAAGCGTCAGACCCCCATCACCCGCCGGACCCGCCATCGCACCCACCGGACCCCGGATCAGTCGCTTGACCGGCCACCCGCGCCCGCCGGACTTCCGAGCACCGCCGGCGCGAGTCGTGACCGGCAGCCTCTCTCCGGAACGCCGGACTGCAGCCGCGCACGCCCACACCAGACCACGTCTTCCCGCGCCAACCAGTTGTCGGCCGAGCAGCCGGCGATCGCTGGCCAACGGACACACAACTGGTCGACGCGGGAACAGCCGGTTGGTTCACGAGGGCCCCGCCGACACGCGAGGCCAGCAAGACACACCAGAGCCGACCGACACGAAAGCCCCGGCACGAGGGATCAGCCCCACACGAAAGTCCGCCGGCTACGCCTTGTTCTCGCCGTCGGTGGGGTCGTCGCCGCGGCTGAGGGCGTCCCAGGTGGCGGCCGGGTCGTCGCCCGGATCGATGTCGCCCGTACCGGCGGCGGGCTGTTCGAACCGGGCGCCGGCCTGGCGGGTACGTGACCAGAATCCCAGGACGCTGAGCAAGACCCCGGCCACGCCCACGGCGGCCGCCACATACGGCCAGAAGGCCACGGTGGCCGAGGCGCCCTGACCTACACCGGTGGCCTGGGAGACCGCCTGGGCCGCGGCCGCGTCCGGGTTCACGATGATGAGGATGCTGCCGGTCACCGCGGTCGCACTGGCGATGGCGGAGATGGCCAGGGCCAGGATGGCCCCCCACCGGCGGGCCAGCGCCACCGCGAACGCCGCGGCCGCCAGGGCCGCCGCGCAGGCCGGCACCAGGGCCGCCACGTCGGCGCCCTTGCCGGAGATCCGCA
>JBDIAG010000484.1:0-4077 GCA_039812305.1 Actinomycetales bacterium
TCTGCGGCGCGGCCTGGCGCAGGCGGGCGTACCGGTCGGCTTCGCCGCGACCGAGCAGGCGCTGCGCGACGAGCCGGCGATCCGTCCGTTGCTGCAGGCCACCCGGGCGCTGCTGGAGGAGTCCACGCTCGACCAGCCGGACGTGGTCGCCGAGCTCCTGCAGTCGGTGGGCCGGGCGGATAGCTTGCAGCTGCGCCGGATCCGGCAGGAACTGGCCCGGCAGACCCGCGGGGTCGACGACGTGCTGCGCGCCGCTCTGGAAGATCCGGACGAGGTCGCCGAGACGATGCGGATGTCCCTGCCCGAACCGGTGCTGCGCCTGGCCGGCGTGCTGCGGGCGGGGCGCGAGGTGCTGCGCGATCCGGCCGCCACCGCGGAATCCCTGCTCTGGGCAATCTGGCAGGCGACCGGGTTGGGGCAGCGGTGGCAGGCCCAGGCACTGGCGGGTGGCCCGGCCGGGCGCCGGGCCGATCGGGATCTGGACGCGGTCGTGGCCCTGTTCGAGGCGGCGGCCCGGTTCGCCGATCGGTTGCCCGGCGCGGGAGCGATGGAGTTCCTGACCCGCCTGGAGGCGCAGGATCTTCCGGAGGACACCTTGGCCGCCCACGCGCCGGCCGAGGAGTTCGTCACCGTGGCGACACCGCAGGGCGTGGCCGGGCGGGAGTTCGAGCTCGTCGTCGTGGCCGGCCTGCAGGAGGGTGTCTGGCCGAACACTCGGCTGCGTGGGTCGCTGCTCGGCTCGACCGCGCTGGTCGACGTGGTGGCCGGGCGGTTCGATGGGTTCGGTCGGGACGATCCGCAGGCCGTGCGAGCCGCCCGCACCGAGGTCCTGCACGACGAGTTGCGCATGCTCTACGTCGCCCTCACCCGGGCCCGGCGCCGGCTCGTGGTGCTGGCGGTCTCCAATGCCGACACCGTGCCGTCGCCGTTCCTGGATCTCATCGACCCGCTCGAGGGCGCCGACGCGCGTCCGGTCGTGCCGGCCCCTCGGCCGGTGTCCCTGGCCGGGGTGGTCGCCCGCCTTCGCGGTCTCCTGCTCGCGTCCGACGTGGGAGAGGGGGAGCGGCTGGAGGCCGCTCGCCAGCTGGCTCGGCTCGCGGCCGAGAACGTGCCCGGCGCGGACCCGCGGGAGTGGTACGGCTGGGCCGGCCTGTCCGACACGGCACCCCTGGCGCTGGCGGAGGAGGAGGGTGGACGACCGGTCCGGGTCAGTCCGTCGGCGGTGGAGCGGTTCGCCGACTGTCCGCTGCGATGGTTGCTCGACCGCAGCGGCGGCACACCCCCGGCACCGGCCACCGTGGCGGTCGGGAACCTCGTGCACGAGCTGGCCGAGAAGTTCCCGGAGGCCGGCGCGAGCGAACTGCGCGAGGAACTCCACCGGCGATGGCCCGAGATCGGCCTGCCGCCGGGCTGGGTGGGTGAGCGGCTACTGGCTCGCGCGGAGGAGATGCTGGGCCGCCTCGCGCACTACCGACGGCATGAACAAGGCGTGGTGGTCGGCCGGGAGGTGGATTTTCGGGTCCGGATCGGCGAGGCGGTCCTGGCCGGCCGCGTCGATCAGCTGGAGATGACACCGGAAGGCCGATTCGTCACGGTCGACCTCAAGACCGGCCGGAGCGCGCCCACGAACGAGGACGTGAAGCGGCACGCCCAGCTCGGCGCGTACCAGCTCGCGGTGGAGTCCGGTGCCTTCCGCGGTCATCGGCTCCCCGAGGGAGTGGATGTGCCGGCGCGGCTCGAGCCGGCCGGCAGCAGTGGCGGCGCCCGGTTGGTGCAGCTCGGCGTCGAGCGCAAAGGTGGTGTGCGGCTGCAGGATCAGCCGCCGCTGCGTGCCGATCCCGATCCCGACTGGGCCGCCGAGCTCGTCGGCGCCGTCGCCGAGGGGATGGGCGGGGCCAGCTTCTCCGCCACCGTCAATCAGGGATGCCGGCACTGTCCGGTCCGGAGCTCGTGCCCGGCGCACGCCGAGGGAAGGCAGGTGGGACAGTGAGCCAGATGCCTGCCGAATCCGAGATCCGGTTCAGCCCGGCGGAGCTTGCCCGCCGGCTCGGTCTGCCGTGCCCGACGCCGCAGCAGGCCGCTTTCATCGCGGCGGCCCCGGGCCGGTCGCATGTGATCGTCGCCGGCGCCGGCTCGGGCAAGACCGAGACGATGGCGGCCCGGGTGGTCTGGCTGGTGGCCAACGGCTTCGTGCTGCCGGAGGAGGTGCTCGGGCTCACCTTCACCCGCAAAGCTGCCGGCGAGTTGTCGGAGCGGGTGATCCGCCGGTTGCGCGGATTGCGTTCGGTGGGTCTGCTCGAGGCGGACGATCTCGGCGCCAGCCCGACCATCGCCACCTACCACTCGTATGCGGCGTCCCTGGTCGCCGATCACGGCCTGCGGGTGGGGGTGGAACCCGGCACCCGGCTGCTGGGCGAGGCGGCCGCCTGGCAACTCGTCTACGACCTGGTCGAGGGGTGGGATCCGCGGGAGCACGACCTGTTCTCCGAGGACGACGAGGTCGGGCGCAGCCTGGCCGCCGAAGACCTGCGCGGTCTCAACCGGGCCGTCGACACCATCGTGCAGGCGGTGCTCTCCCTCGCCGGGCAGTGCGCCGAGCACCTCGTGACGCCGCACCAGCTGGGCGCCACGATCCTGCAACTCGAGACCGCCCTGACCTCGTTGCCGCGCACCGGAGCCGGCGGTGCCCCCAGCGAACCGGCTCCCTCGAAGGCCGTCGGCAAGGCGCTCGCGTCGATCCGGGCCCGACGCGCCCTGGTCCCGGTTCTGCGCAGCTACCTCGCCCGCAAGCGTGAGCTCGAGGTGATGGACTTCGGCGATCAGGTCGTGGTCGCCTCCCGGTTGGCGCAGTTGCCCGATCTCGCCGAGGCGCAGCGGGCCCGTTTCCGGGTCGTGCTGCTGGACGAGTTCCAGGACACCTCCCACGCCCAGCTGGAACTGCTGGCCCGGCTCTTCGGTGGTGGGCATCCGGTGACCGCCGTCGGCGACCCCTACCAGTCGATCTACGGCTGGCGTGGCGCGAGCGCCGGCAATCTGGCCGCCTTCCGGCGGCGCTTCGCCGGCCGGGGGCCCGCGGCGGCGGTTCAGGTACACGGGCTGACCACGAGCTGGCGGAACCCGCGCAGCGCACTGGCCGTCGCGAACGTGCTCTCGGCCCCGTTGCGTTCGCGCGGTGAGGTGGAGGTCGCCCAGCTGGAGGCCGCCCCGTCCGCACCGGCCGGCGAGGTGGTGGTCGGCTGGCACTCCACCTGCTTCGACGAGGCCGACTGGGTCGCCGAGCAGGTGGCCGCTCGCTGGCAGCCGGGTTCGGGTACGGCGGCGGTGATCTGCCGGCAGCGGGCGCAGTTCCCGGCGATCGAGGCCGCGCTGCGGGCACGTGGGCTGCCGGTGGAGGTGGTCGGGCTCGGTGGGCTGCTGCAGCGGCCCGAGGTGGCCGACGTGGTGGCCGTGTTGCAGATTCTGGCCGATCCGACCCGCTCGGACGCGCTGATGCGGTTGCTCAGCGGTCCGCGGTGGCAGCTGGGCCCCCGGGATCTGTTCGCCTTCGGCGCCTGGGCCCGCGAACTCGGTCGGCCGGTCGAATCCGACGAGGGTCCGCCGCTCGCGGATCCGGAGGCCTTGAGCACGGTGGGCCTCATCGATGCGCTGGCCCAGCTACCGCCACCGGAATGGATCGGCCCCACCGGCTACGGGCTCTCGGCGGCGGCCCGCCAGCGACTGCAGCGGCTGGGCTCCGAACTGGCCCGGCTGCGACGCCGGGTGGGGATGCCCCTCGTCGACCTGGCGATGGAGGTCGAGCGCACGCTCCTGTTGGAGATCGAGCTCAGCGTGGCTGGCCAGCGGGCCGGCGGCAGCGGCGCCGTCCGCACCCAGCTCGACGAGTTCCTCGACGTCGCAGCCGGTTTCGCCGACTTCTCGGGTCGTCCCACGCTGCCGGCGTTCGTCGCCTGGCTGGCCGCGGCCGCCGAACGCGAGCGCGGGCTGGAACAGGCCGGGGACGATCGCGAGCAGGAACGTCCACGAGACGGCGTCGCCGAGCACGTGGATCCGTCGACCACCGTCGTCCAGGTTCTGACG
>JBDIAG010000485.1:0-4076 GCA_039812305.1 Actinomycetales bacterium
CACCGCGGGCCTGCTCTTCGCCAGCACCCTCTACCTCCAGGTGGGGCGAGGATTGAGCCCGCTTCCCGCAGCCGCGATCCTGGCGCCGACCTCGGCCGGAATCCTCCTCGCCTCCTTCTCAACGCGCCCGCTCATCGCCCGGCATGGTCGGCGCCTGCTGCTCACCGGTCTGCTCCTGCTGATCGCCGGGTCCGGCATCTACCTTGCCACCATCGTCCTGGCACCCGCCACGGTCTGGCTGCTCACTATCCCGTTGTTCGTGTGCGGGCTGGGAATGGGATGCGGATTCGGGACGGTGTTCGCCGTCGCTCTGGGCGACGTCGCCGAGTCCGAAGCCGGAAGCGCCAGCGGCACCCTCAACGGCGCCCAGCAACTCGCCAACGCCGCCGGAGCGGCACTGATCTCCAGCACTTACCTCACCCTCGCATCCAGCACGCACCCCGCTACCGGGCTGACGATGTGCCTGGTCATCGTGGTGGCCTGTGCCCTGGGCTCTCTCGCCGCACTGCCGCTGCTCCCACGCCATGCCGCGGACACCCACTGAGCCGCATTCGGGCGACCGGCATGTAGGCGCAGACGGTCAACATCGAGCGAACGCGCCGACGTTCTCACCGATCGTGGCGCAGACGAGGACAACGCACCGCTCGGTTGGCCCGACAGCGTACGACTGCGTGAGGATCGTTGTCGTCCGGGGCGGTTCGGCGATCCTGTTGGGCGAGTTCGGGATCCGGCACGTCAAGGTCGGCGATGTCGTGCTGCTGGCGCCGAGCACGCTGTGTGGCAGCGAGCCCGAAGACTGGTACACGGCCACGACCCTCTACCTGGACCGGGACTTCCTGGTGGATCAGGTCTTCTGGCAATACGCCACCGCGTTCGTCGACCGGCTCGACGCGCAGCGTTTCGTTGAGAGCGAGTTCCCCGAAGCCGCGCAGGTGCTCACGCTCGGCGAGGCTCGCGTCGGCCTGCTGAAGCCGTGGCTGGATGAGCTTGCCGCATTGAGCGCCAAGGGCCGCCGCCGGAGCGGTTCTACCGGGCGCAGGCGCTGCTGTTCGCGATCCTCGATGTCCTCGCCCCGCATCTGGTCGTCACCGACCGCGCTGCTTCGCGTGGACGATCCTCCGCCCGTCCGCCCGTCCGCCCGTCCGCCCGTGCCCCGGCACCGGCAGTTCGTGCCGGTGCGGGATGAGGCCCGACGTGCCGCCGACATGCTGCGTGGCCCCCTGGACGAGCGGTGGACACTGGTCCAGCTCGCGCAGCTGGTGCACCTGTCCCCGTCGCAACTGGGCCGAGTGTTCGTGGAGGCGTTCGGCACGTCGCCGATTGCGTACCTGACGATGCTGCGCATCGAGCAGATGGCGCACCTACTGCGCACGACCAGCCAACCCGTTACCACGATCACCCATCAGGTCGGCTGGCACGATCCCGACTTCGCCTCCCGGCAGTTCCGGCGCGTGGTCGGCATCCCACCTTCGCGCTACCGCCGCCGAGCCACGTACAGATGACCATCAGGCCAGTCGCGTTTTCGCCCACACCGTCCCACGATGAATCCCGAACTGGTGCGCCAACGCCGTCACACTGACGCCGTTCGCACGGGCTGTTCGCATAGCGCCCACTTCCTCGTCGGTGAGGCGTGTTCGAGGTCGTCTCCTTGGCTCTGCCGATGTTTCGATCACCGGATCATCCCGCTCTCCAACGGGCGCCGTACCAGCACCAGACCCGTGATTCCACACGGAAACAAGCCTCTCGACCCGCTGTCGCCTGTTCCCGTAGTGCTGCAGGTCGACACGGTCACGGTGCACGGCTCGGACGGAGAACGACCGCTCCTCGTACGGGCGTCGGTCAGTCTTCTTGGCGTATCGGCTCATCGGTCCATGGCGCTTCGTCATCGTCGCCGAGGGTCGCGTAGAACTCGTCCTCGGCTCCTTGACGCTTGCGGACCTGGGCGATCACGAACTCGACGAACTCGGTATCGCGGTCGTCGAACGTCACGTCCTGGATCGGCGGCTGCGCCTCTTCGCCGGGCCAGAGTGCCTGCCGGGTTGGGCGGTCCCGATCGCCACGCGTGCCGCATGCTGTGACCCAGCAACGGAGCCGTTCGCGTGCGTCGGCGAAGTCGCGGTGCCAGCCGAGCGGTGTTGAGGCGTCCTGCTCAGGGTCGTATGCGGCGAGCCAGTGCAGATGCAGCGCGGAGAGCTCCCACACCAGTTCTGGGTGATGGTGCCAGACGGCGGGACGACCGACGCCTGGATACCGTAGGTGAGGCTAATCCAATCTACCCAACGGTTGAGCGCGAGCCATTCCTGCTCCAGCTCGTGAGCCGTCAGCAGGTTCCAGTTCACCGGACGAGGGGGGCTCGGGCAGGTCGGCGTTCGTGACGCGGGGCGGTCCATCGAACACGTCAGGTCCGTCGGCTTCGGGCAGATCGGAGTCACGCAGCTCAGGGTGCTGTTCGCTCGTGGTCAGCTCCCGATCACCTGCTGACGCCCGAGGCCTGCGCCGTCGGCGTCGATCGCTGCTGCGGTTCGTGGGCGGCGGCCTCGCGAGCCATCGAGTCACGGGGCGAGCGGTCCACCTCATAGCGGGTGCGGGCCGCGTCGTGGCCGATCTTCTTGGCGACGAACTCCTCGGTCTCGACCGCCTGGCCGTTGCGCTCGTAGTTGACTTCGCGCATGTATCCCTCGGTGACGAAGTTTTCGCCCGGAACGAAGTTTGCGTGGGTGTGCTCGGCCGAACATCACGAGGTGGTGGTAGGTCGTCTCAGTCTGCGTGAACGAGCCATCCTCCTCGCGGCGGAAGTGCTCCTTCCCGATCCGGGACCATCACCGACGTGCGAGGCGATGGGAGCATCTCCATCCGCAGACCAGGCCGCGCCTTCGGAGGCGCGATCGTCCTGCCCGCTGCTTACGTCGCAGGGCATCTCGATCTCGGATACGCCGTCACCGCGCACCGCGCCCAAGGCGTCACGACCGACACGGCGCACGTCCTGGTCGAGCCGACCGCGACGAGGGAGAACTTCTACGTCTCCATGACCCGAGGCCGAGCCGCCAACCATGCCTACGTGATCCTCGACCGCGCCGACCACCACCAGCAGCCACACCCCGGCGACGACCCCCACGGGTCCAGTCGCAGCGTCCTGACCGGAGTGCTCCAGCACGTCGGCGCGGAATTGTCGGCCCACGAGACGATCACTGCCGAGCAGGAACAGTGGGGCTCGATCGCGCAGCTCGCCGCCGAGTACGAGACCATCGCCGCAGCCGCACAACACCACCGCTGGGCAATGCTTGTCCATGCCTCTGGCCTCACCGCCGAGCAAGCCCAAGCCGCGGTCGAGTCCGACGCCTTCGGCCCGCTCACCGCAGAACTCCGCCGCGCCGAAGCCAACCACCACAACGTCGACACCTTGCTCCCACGCCTCATCCAGGCACGCGGGTTCGGAGACGCCGATGACATCGTCGCCGTCATCCACTCCCGGATCGCCCGCGCCACGGCACGCCCCGCCGGATCAGCACGAGCCCGCAGAGCACCGAGGCTCATCGCCGGACTCATTCCACACGCTGACGGGGTACACGACGCTGAGATGCGTGCCGCGCTCGATCAGCGAGAAGCACTCATCGAAGCCCGCGCCGATGCCAGCCTCGACACAGCTCTGTCCGACGGGGCTCCATGGATGAGGGCACTCGACGCGTCACCTCGCGACGCACAACGGGCGGCCGCATGGCGGAAGGCTGCGCGCGTGGTCGCTGCCTACCGGGATCGGTACCGCATCACCGACGACACGCCGCTCGGAGCACCGCCTCTGTCCGAGGCGCAGAAGATTGACGCAGTACGGGCGCGTGCAGCCCTCGACCGAATGCTGAACCTCGCTCGGGTCGAACAAGACCAAGAACACTCCCGACGCGTCAAGACGCGGCGCGTCGGGCTGTCGCTGTGAGCCCGAATGAGCTTGGGAGCGCCTCGTCCGCTGTGTCGTCCAGCCTGGGCCCCGGCTCCTCGGGCATGATGGATAGCACCATGACAGTTCGAGTTGGATCGGCGACACGTATCTCCTGACACCGTTCGCCAGGACGGAGGTAGAC
>JBDIAG010000486.1:0-4073 GCA_039812305.1 Actinomycetales bacterium
GCACCGGACCGGCTGGGACCCCGACGGCCGGGTGGTGGAATGGACCTCGTCGCTGTTCCGCGGTGACCGATTCCGGTTCGTGGCCCGGCAGCGGCTGGAGTAGGGGCGGACGGCTTCGGCGGCGTTCCGGGAGGAGAGTGGTTGGCGGGCTACGGGAGCCGTCGAGTGGGCAGCTGCACCTCGACCGCCTTGCCGTCCTGCTCGCGCTTGACGAAATAGGCGGACTTGCCGTCGCGCTCGGTGACCGCCTCGACGAACTCGGTGCCGTGATACAGCACGCCCACGCCGTCGTCGGTGGCGTAGCCAGCCGGCAGCACGCCCTCGCCGATCAGCTGCTGGAACAGCGGACGGCGCTGGAGTTCGGAGTCGTAGTGCACGCCATTGCTGAACGGCAGCAGCCCCAGTCCGTTCGTGATCGGGCGCAGCTGCGGGCCGAAGGAGTCGGTGGTCCCGCCGACGTGCCAGCAGATCGAGCCCGCCGAGACTCCGGTCAGCACGACGCCGGCCTCCCAGGCGGTGTGCATCGCCAGGTCGATGCCGTGCAGTCGCCACATCGCGAGCAGCCCGGCCACGCTGCCGCCCCAGACCCAGACGACATCCTGCTCGAGCAGGTGCGCGGTCACGTCCTCGACGTTCGGCATCGGGAACGTGACGAGGTGGGAGGGCGAGAGCCCGCGGGCGATGGCGGCCTCGTAGAAGGCTCGAAGAGTGGACGGGTTGTCACCGTCGGCGGTGGCGAGGAAGCAGACCTTGGGTGCTCGCGCCGTCACTCCGGACAACTCGATCGCATACTCGGTCAGCGGACCGACCTCGTAGCGAAGTCGCGAACTGGCCTTCACGCCACCCGAGGTGGCCAGGATGGTCGGTTGATCCGCCGGCATGGCGCCACGGTATCGGCCGTCCTGGCTGGTGATCGCCCGGGCATCCACTTGTCGGCCGAGCATCCGGCGATACCTGGCTTTTCAGCCCGTAGGCGGATGCCGGAGCGAAAACCGGCTACTCGTCCTCGTCGTAGGGCAGATGTACCTCGATCCGCTGTTCGGCAACGTCCACCGGATCAGCCTCCAACGGCACCGATCCGTCCTGATCCGACCAGTTGTCACGCTCCTCGTCGTCCAACTCCGGGTCGACCGCTTCCGCCTGGGCGGCCGCGTCCGCTTCATTCACCTCGGAGTCCAGAGCGAATTCAGAGTCGAAGTCGGCCATCGGTCCTCCTTCCTGGTCGAGGGTGGAGCCTGCACGGCTCGGATCGGTCACCTCCTGTCGAGCCTTACCCGCCCGGCGTCGTTTGTCGAGTCCTCGGCCCCTGCCGTCTCGCCTGCCGGTCCATTTTGTCCGGACGGCCTGGCTCGGAGGCGGGGTGCCGGGGTCCATCACTGGCGCTGCCCGAGCTTCTGTTGCCGTCACCTTCGCCGCCGAACTGCGAACACGTCCGCCACGCCCAGCACCTCCGTGTGCCGGATTGCTGCCAGACCTGCAGGTGAACCTGCGCGTGAACCTGCGACAAGTGGCGTGATCACGCCCCCGGTCGCAGTTTCACGCGCGCGATCACGTGAGTTGCGTCCGCGCAGGGGAGGGGCCGGCCGTGGCGCGACCCGGGGCAACCCTTCACCGGGCGTCGCGTCCGCGCGGGGGAGGGGCCGGCCCCGACTCGGCATGCCATTGTCAGTGGTCGCGGGCAAGCTGGTCTGCATGGAACAGGTGTACCTACCCCCGGGGTGGCCACAGGCCGTGCGCCCGCCCGGGGCGCCCGGCTTCGAACGCAGTGTCATCGCCTGGCTGTTCGATCTCTGCCCGCCCGAGTACCGGGGTTATCCGCAGTTGCGGCGCTACCCGCAGCTCCTCGTCCGGCTCACCGCCCGGCTGCTGGCCGCTCAGCGCAACGGAACCGATTCCGCTCTGGCAGCGCTGCGCGCGGATATGGCCGGGTTCGTCGATCCGCCCGCGATCGAGGATGGCCTGCGCATTCTGCGGGCCGAACAACAACGTCTGGATCGGACGATCCTGGCAGTCAGTCTGGTCGAGCGGGTTCTGCGTGGCCAGGTCTTCACGCCGAGGATGTGAGAGTTCATGGCGAGAGTGTTCGGAGCAGGTGCGTTCGGCCGGGCCGGCTCGTCGTCGGCACGTAGACTCGACGGAAGCTGCGCCAACGACAACGCGGCGGCGCCCGGTGCCGCGATGACGACAGCGAGAGGTAGGTGGCGAGTGCCCAGTCAGCTAGAGAAGATCAGGAGTCCTCGAGATCTTCGACGACTCAATGGCTTACAGCTTGACGCGCTCGCTGAGGAGATCCGTCGGACCCTGATCGAGACGGTCTCCCGCACCGGCGGCCACCTCGGCCCGAACCTGGGCGTGGTCGAACTGACCATCGCCCTCCACCGAGTGTTCGACTCTCCCAAAGACACCATCGTCTTCGATACCGGGCACCAGTCCTACGTCCACAAGTTGCTGACCGGCCGGCAGGATTTCTCCGGCCTCCGCGCCAGCGGGGGGCTCTCCGGCTACCCGTGCCGGGCGGAGTCCGCCCACGACGTGGTGGAGAACTCCCACGCCTCGGCCTCGTTGTCCTGGGCGGACGGCATCGCCAAGGCACACCAGCTGCTCGGTCAGCCCGAGCGGTCCACCGTGGCGGTGATCGGTGACGGCGCACTCACCGGGGGCATGGCCTGGGAGGCCCTCAACAACATCGCCGACGGGCAGGATCGCCGGCTGATCATCGTCGTCAACGACAATGAGCGTTCCTATGCGCCGACGATCGGCGGGATGGCGCGTCACCTGCAGACGCTGCGCACCACGCAGGGCTACGAACGCTTCCTGGAGTGGGGCAAGACCACGCTGCGCCGCCGCGGCGCCCCGGGCCGACTGGCCTATGAAGCCCTGCACGGGATGAAGAAGGGCCTCAAGGACATGGTCGCCCCGCAGGGCCTCTTCGAGGATCTCGGCCTGAAGTACGTCGGTCCGGTCGACGGTCACGACATCGCCGGCCTCGAGCGCGCCCTGCGGCAGGCCCGCGACTTCGGCGGTCCGGTACTCGTGCACGCGATCACGCAGAAGGGGCGCGGCTACGCACCGGCCCGCAATGACGAGGCGGATCAGTTCCACTCCGTCGGCGTCATCGACTCGGTCACCGGCCGGCCGGTGATGGATTCGGCCCCCTCGTGGACGTCCATCTTCGGCCAGGAGCTGGTGACGATCGGCGCCGCCCGCAAGGACGTCGTCGCGATCACCGCCGCGATGCTCATCCCCACCGGCCTGGACGGCTTCGCGGCCGCCTACCCCGACCGGGTCTTCGACGTCGGCATCGCCGAACAGCATGCCGTGACGAGTGCCGCCGGCCTCGCGTTCGCCGGGTTGCACCCGGTGGTCGCGGTGTACGCGACCTTCCTCACACGGGCGATCGACCAGGTGCTGATGGACGTGGCACTGCACCGGGCCGGCGTCACGTTCGTGCTCGACCGGGCCGGCATCACCGGGCCGGACGGTGCGAGCCACCACGGGATGTGGGATCTCTCGCTGCTGCAGCTGGTGCCCGGCCTGCGCCTGGCGGCGCCGCGCGATGCCGCCACCCTGGCGGAGGAACTGGCCGAGGCGGTGGCCGTCGACGACGCTCCGACAGTGCTGAGATTCGCGAAGACGGCGGTGCCGGCGGATATCCCCGCCGTACGCCGGGTCGACGGGGTGGACGTGCTGCGGGGCGGCGGTGAAGCAGCGGAGGTGCTGGTGGTCGGCGTCGGCGCCATGGTGCCCCTGGCCCTGAAGGTCGGCGAGGAACTAACCGCGATGGGTGTTTCGAGCACCGTCGTCGACCCGCGCTGGGTGCTACCGGTCAATCCGGCCCTGCTGCGCATGGCCGGCGACCACCGGATCGTCGTCGTGATCGAGGACGGCGTCGCCGCCAGCGGGGTCGGCAGCCGAGTTGCCACCGAACTCGTGGCCAGCGGCATCGGCACCCCGGTGCGCCGCGAAGGCCTGCCGCTCGAGTTCATCGATCACGCCACCCGGTCGGAGATCCTCTCCGCCGTCGGTCTGACCGCTCCCGAGATCGCCGGACGCACCCGCAAGGCACTGGTCGA
>JBDIAG010000487.1:0-4073 GCA_039812305.1 Actinomycetales bacterium
CTGACTAGTCTGGAGGAATGGCGACGGCGGTGTCTGGGCGGAGGCCGGGCCGGCCGCCCCGCCTCAGTCGCGAACTGATCGTCTCCACCGCGCTGGCCGCCGACCTGGGCGCCTTGACCATGCGCGATCTGGCGGCTCGGCTGGAGGTCTCGCACTCGGCGCTCTACCGCTGGGTTCGCAACCGTGACGAGCTCTTCGACCTGATCAGCGAGGTGATCGTCGAGCGGATCCTGCCCGAGACCGATCCGACCGCGGAGGACTGGCGGCAGTGGCTGGCCGATGTCGCCTGGGCCATGCACGACGTGTTCCTGGCCACTCCCGGCTACGCCCAGCAGGTGGCCAGGCCGCACCGGCACAATGCGCAGGCGTACGGGCTGCTGCGCGGCAAGGTGATCTCGGCGTTCCGGCTGGGCGGGGCGGCTCCCGGCCTGGCCGAGCAGAGCTGGTACATCTTCGGCCACGGCATCATCCAGTGGCTGGCCGCGCAGCCGATGGAGGCGGACCCCGACGCCGGACCGCCGCGTTTCGACCTGTTCCTGGACACGCTCCTGCGCGGCCTGCCGGCACGCACCCCGGTGGAGCACGTGCGCGGCTGACAGACTGCCTCCATGAACGATCAGCCCCTGCGCTGGGGAATCCTGGCCACCGGAGCCATCGCGGCTCTCATCGCCGACGACCTCGACCACGTTCCCGGTGCCCGGAAGGTGGCGGTCGCCTCCCGCGACCTCGAGCGGGCGAAGGGCTTCGCGGACCGGCACGGCGTCGAGCGGCCCTACGGCAGCCACCAGGAGCTGCTGGCCGACCCCGAGGTGGACGTCGTCTACGTGGCCACGCCGCACGCCCAGCACCACCGGGTCGCCTCCCAGGTGGTCGCCGCCGGCAAGCACGTCCTGGTGGAGAAGGCCTTCACCTGTTCGCTTCCGGCCGCCGAGGACCTCGTCTCCAGGATCCGCGGCGCCGGCGTCTTCGGCATGGAGGCGATGTGGGCGAGATTCCAGCCCGCGCTGGCACGGGCGCGGGAGCTGGTCGCCGACGGTGCCATCGGCGAAGTGCGCGCGGTGCAGGCGGATCTCGGATTCCCCTCCGCCGCCAGCGCCTCCCACCGGTTGCTCGATCCGGCCCAGGGTGGGGGAGCCCTCCTCGACCTCGGCGTCTACCCGGTCAGCTTCGCCCAATGGTTCCTCGGCACGGCCGAGACCGTGCACACCGTCGGCCGGTTCGGCCCGACCGGCGTGGACGTCGAGGCAGCCCTGCTGCTCGGCTACCCGGGCGACCGGCACGCGGTCATCTCGTGCAGTCTCACGTCCGCCTCGCCGGGCCAGGCCGCCGTCGTCGGGACGGCCGGCCGGATCGTCGTCCCGCCGCGGTTCCACCATCCGCCGGTGGTGCGCCTGGAGCGGCTCGGCCACGAACCCGAGGTCTTCGACAATCCCCTGATCGGAGCGGGTTACAGCTTCGAGCTGATGCACGTGGCCGAGTGCATCGCGCACGGCCGCACCGAATCGCCGGTCATCTCCCTGGACGACACCCTGGCGGTGATGCGGGTGCTCGACTCGGCTCTGGATCAGATCGGCGCCCCGCATGTCGACGAGGGCTTCCAGCCGCGGTAGCGAGGAAACGTCGAAGCCGTCATCCCCGCGGTGGGGATGACGGCTTCTCGGGTGAGGCTCAGGCCGCTGTCACGGCCGGGAACCGCAGATCAGGACTGGCCGGGCTTCTGGCCGAACGGCTGCGACTGACCGTACTGGGGGGCCTGGCCGTACTGCGACTGGCCCGGCTGCGTGCCGAACTGCGAGACCTGGCCGGCCTGCGCGCCGTACTGCCCGACCGCACCGTACTGCGGAGCCTGGCCGAACTGGGTCGCGCCCTGCCCGCCCCGGCCCTTGGGGTCGGCACCGAACTGGTTCGGGCCCGGCGTGCCGTCGGTCGCCTCGAACACCAGCAGCATGATGGCGCCGACCAGCGGAACGAAGCCCAGGAAGAACCACCAGCCGGACCGGTTGGTGTCGTGCAGGCGGCGGACCGTGACCGCCAGCCCCGGCAGGAACAGCGCGAGAGACCACAGGCCGAAGAGGCCGAGGAAGAACATCCCGACGATGCTGGGCCCGCCGGTCTGGACGAGGTTGCCGTCCGCGTCCACGCTGATCTGGCTGGTGGTCGTGGCGGCGGTCACGATGACGCCGATCAGGTACAGCGCGCCGGCGACGACACCGTTGATGAGTGCGAACCACCAGTACTCGGCCCGGCGGGCTCGTCCGCTGAAGTCCGCGTACTGACGCAGACACTTGAGGAACCACTGCATGTGACTGTCTTCCTTCCCCGAAATACGCCCCATGACTTTTGTGGCGTCCTTCCAGGGTGCGGTGTCTGACCGGAAGGAGTGCCTCATCCCGATGGAGGACGACCCGGACGGGCTATCAACAACCCACGAGCGGGCGAAGCAAAATCCCTTGTGACGCAGGGGCGTTCACCCATACGGCGGCGCGCGTCAGGGCAACGGGGGGAACGGCCGGCCCGCCGTCGGACGTCGTGTCACGCGTCGTCGAGTGCGGCCGCCCTCTTGCGGCGTCCGGCGGTGAGCTCGTAGACCATCCCGAAAGCGGTCATCGCGAAGCTGCCCGACTCGACCCACACCAATCTGCGGGCGGCCTCGGCCTGGTCGAGCGACCGCCACCCACCACTGGCCAGCAGGACGGTCGCCCCGGCGAGGTTCATCCCGGACCACACCAGGTTCAGACCGGGCGAGGAGTTCTCTCCGCCCAGCGGCGTCAGCAGCCGCTTCCTCGTCGTCCCCATCACCGCGTGCGGAAGGGCGTTCGCGAGCAGCGCGCCGGCCAGTACATCGCGGACCATCCGAGCCACGATGCCTCCCTTCTCGCCGCGAGGGGCTTCAGAGCGTCAAGATAGCCCGATGACGGACACCGCGCCCGCCCAGGCCGAGCAGGCGGCTCCGCTCGTCGGCTCGTTGACCCGGCTCCGGGGCGAGGTCGAGGCGCTCAGACTGCCGCTGGTCGTCCCGGGGGTCGACAACGCCCGGAGCGAGCGCGGCCGGCTGCTCGACCAGCTCGACGACTACCTCCTGCCCCGGCTGAAGCAACTGGACGCCCCTCTGCTCGCGGTGGTCGGCGGATCGACGGGGGCGGGCAAGTCGACGCTGGTCAACTCGGTGCTGCGGCGGACGGTCACCCGGTCCGGCGTGCTCCGCCCGACGACGCGGTCGCCCGTCCTCGTACATCACCCCGACGACGCCCGCTGGTTCACGACGCCGCGGATCCTGCCCGGCCTGGCTCGGCTGACCGGCGACGACGCCGAGCCGACCCCGGAGCAGACGCGGCACCGGATCAGCGCCGTCCGATTGATGCCGTGCGATGCGCTGCCGGAAGGATTCGCACTGCTGGACGCCCCGGACATCGACTCGGTCGTCGACGCGAACCGGGAGCTGGCCGCGCAGCTGCTTGCCGCCGGCGATCTCTGGCTGTTCGTCACCACCGCCGCCCGGTACGCCGACGCCGTTCCGTGGGATCTGCTCCGGACGGCGGCCGAGCGGGGCACGTCGGTCGCCGTCGTCCTGGATCGGGTTCCGGCCGAGGCGATGGACGAGATCCGCACCGACCTGGCCGGCATGCTCGCCCGCAACGACCTCGCCGACGCTCCGCTGTTCACGATTCCGGAGGTCGCGCTGGAGGACGGCCTGCTCCCCGGCGGGGTGGTGGCCCGACTCCGGCTGTGGTTCATGGACCTGGCCTCGTCCAGCGCGGCCCGGCAGGAGGTGGTCCGCCGGACCCTCGCCGGCGCCCTGGACTCGCTGCGGCTGCGGGTGGCCGGCCTTGCCGACGCCGCCGACGAGCAGGCCGAAGCCGACGCCACGTTGCGCGCGGAGGCTGACGAGGCGTACGCCCTCGCCCGTCGGCAGCTCGGGGAGGGACTCACCGACGGCAGTCTGCTACGTGGCGAAGTGCTCGCCCGCTGGCAGGAGTTCGTCGGGACGGGGGAGATCCTGCGCGGCCTGGAATCCGCGGTCGGCCGGTTCCGGGACCGGATCGTCGCCGCGGTCACCGGGCGTCCGGCGCCGG
>JBDIAG010000488.1:0-4061 GCA_039812305.1 Actinomycetales bacterium
GATCGGAGCCCCAGGTGATGCCGCCGCCGGTGCCGAACCGCAGCCGAGGCTCCGGTTCGTCGGTGTCGATCCAGAACGTGCGGATCCCCACCGCCAGCTCGGCCGTCCCTCGATCGGCGTCCACCCAGCCGACGGCGCCGCAGTACGGCCCCCGCGGGACGGGTTCGAGATCTGAGATGGCGCGCAGCGCAGTGCTCTTGGGCGCGCCCGAGACCGACCCGGCGGGGCACAGCGCGGCCAGGATCTCCGGCCAGCCGACCCCCTCCCGCAGCCTGCCCTGGATGGTGGTGACCAGATGCACCAGGCCCGGGTGCGGCTCGAGAGCCAGCAGCGAGGGAACGGCGACCGTTCCCGGCCGGCAGACGCGTTGCAGGTCGTTGCGAACGAGATCGGTGATCATGACGTTCTCGGCGATGTCCTTGTCGAGCAACTGCTCGGCCGTCGCCGCCGTCCCCTTGATCGGACCCGAGGTCAGCACGTCACCCTCACGTCGCAGGAAGAGCTCCGGCGAGGCGGAGACCAGCCACAGGCCGGGGACGTTCACCACCCCGGCGAACGGCGCCGGATTGCCCCTCGCCAGCCGGGTCGCCAGCGGGTAGGGGTCACCGCGCCAGCCGCGATCGTCGGTGCTCAGCAGCTCGCGCGCATCGACCGCCAGCACCCGGCACAGATTGGCCTGGTAGACCTCGCCCTCGCGCACACGTTCCCGAATCTCGCGCACGCCGTCGGTGTAGCGGACGCGGTCCAGCGACGACGTCCACACCCCGGTCGAAGGCCGGAACTCACCGCCGGACGGCAGATCCGCCTCCCGGACGTCCTCGAACCGCCAGGCGCGGGCCCGGCCACCGGCGTGCGGATACTCGAAGTCGACGACGACCGCCCACCAGCCGCCCTCGTCCAGCCGCTCGGGCGCGACCGTGAGGTCGACGCTCTCGACCAGCCCTCGCGCCAGCCGACCGCTCCACCACGCAGACCACACGCAAGGGACGGTACCCGGTTTGAACTCGCCATCTGTGAAGGGCTTCACCGGCCGGTGCGGCAGGCCGGTCTACCTGGCTCGCTCCGCCACCAGCAGAGGCTGGAAGTACGCGGTGTCCTCGCCGGTCAGCCAGACCGGCCGCACGAGTCCGCCGCGCCGGGCCAGGTCGCTCAGGTGACCACGGGTGTAGGCCCGATAGGTCACCGAGCGAACGGCCGTACGCCATGGCGGGTCGTCGCGACCCTGGCCGGCCGCTCCCGCGGCGTCCCGGACGAGCTGGAAGTGCTCCAGGTCGTACACGTCGGAGTCCCCACGCCACGACCACACCTGGAAGGTGAGGTAGCGGCGGCCCTCCCGGTCGCGCGCCTCCTGGGTCGGGGTGCCGGACGGCCGTTCGGCCAAGACCCGGTCGTAGTCGCGCGTGGTGACCACGGCGGTCCCGCCGGGCCGCAGCACCCGGGCCACCTCGGCGACGGCGGCCGCCACGTCGTCGGCCTCGAGCAGGTGCGGCAGCGCGTTGTCGGCGCAGATCACCGCGTCGACATCGGCGTCCGGCCAGGGCAGATGCCGCAGGTCGGCGATCTCGAGCCGGGCGGAGAGTCCCCGCTCGGCCAGTTCCGTTCGAGCCCGGTCGATCGCCCCGGGGCTGAGATCGCTGCCGAGGACGTCATGCCCGGCCCGGACGAGCCCCAGCAGTTGGGTGCCGACACCGCAGGCCACGTCGGCGATCCGCAGGCGCCGCCGGGGAGGAAGGTGCGCCAACAGGGCCGCGGCCTGATCGTCGAGCTGCCGCTCCCAATCCGGATACAGCGCGTGGTAAGTCGCCGCAAGGCTGTCGTAGAACTCGGCCGTCCCCACCCCTCGACGGTAGTCCTGCGCGGCGCCGACGATCGGGATCGAACGAATTCGACGGGAGTTCTCCTCGACTCCTTCGTCCGTTCAGCGCGTGTTCCCCGAGGAGGGTCGGGGGTGCGCAGGCGACGACAGAAGGGCCCTAAGGTGGTCGGCGTGACGTGGAGCCCCTACTTGGTTGCCCTGGATGTCGACGGCACTCTCATCCACTACGACGGGACGATGTCACCGCGGGTGCGAGAGGCGGTCTCGACGGCGGTGGCCAACGGACACCATCTGGTGATCGCCACCGGGCGCTCGATCGACGGCACGCTGCAGGTCATCCACCAGGCGGGGATCGCCGACGGCAGCGCCGTGTGTTCCAACGGGGCGGTCACGGTCAAGCTCGATCCGGGGACCGAACGCGGCTACCACGTCAGCGACTTGGTTATGTTCGATCCGACGCCGGTGGTGACGATGATCCGCACCCACCTGCCGGAGGCCCTGTTCGCGGTCGAGTCGATCGACCACGGGATCATCATCAACGAGGGCTGGCCGGAGAACGAGATCGCCGGCCGGGTCACCGTCCGGTCGCTGGAGGAGATGCTCGCCCGGCCGACCACGCGGGTGGTCGTGCACAGCCCGAACCACCGCGCCGAGGACTTCGCCGAGCTGGTGCACCGGATCGGTCTGCACGGTGTCGAGTACTCGATCGGCTACAGCGCCTGGCTCGACCTCGCCCCGGAGGGGGTGACGAAGGCCAGCGCCCTGGAGAAGGTCCGGCTGGCGCTCGACGTCCCGCCGGCGAAGACCATCGCACTCGGGGACGGACGCAACGACATCGAGATGCTGCGCTGGGCGGCCCGCGGCATCGCGATGGCGAACGCGCACGACGAACTGAAGGCGGTCGCGGACGAACTCGGCCCGGACGTCCGCGAGGACGGGGCCGCGATCCTGCTGGAATCCCTGCCGACCCGCTGACCCGACGCGACCCGACCCCTACCGGAGGATGTCCTGGGGGTGTCCGGCGGGGTGTCCGACCAGCCCGACCGACCCGACCGGTCGCGTTCTGTCAGCGGGCGCCCGGATCCGGGCTCGGCGTGCCAGAACGCGGCGGGAGGATGAGAGTCGACAGGCGTACGGCCAGGTCGCGGGCCGCCTCGGCCAGGCCCTCGGGTTCGAGGATCTCGGTCCGATGGCCCATCCGGGCCAGGTGCATCGCGAGGAAGCCGAGGTCGTCCCCACCGGTCTCCATGAGGGTCCTGCCGTCGGGCTGAGCGGTGAGGGTGGCCACCTGGGGCGGTACCTGTTCGCGCACCACGTCGATCGGGGCCGACAGCAGCACCCGGGCGACATGGCGGTACGGGCCGGTGGTCACGCCGGCCTGCACGAATGCGACCGGGTCGGGATGCTCGCGAGCCCGGAACCGCCACGTCGTCACCCGTACGTCGCGCATCCGGTCGAGTCGGAAGGTTCGCCAAGCGGCCCGGTCGACGTCCCAGGCCATCAGGTACCACCGGCGCGACGTGGCCACCATCCGCACCGGCTCCACCGTCCTCTCGGTCCGGACGAGGTCTCGCGGCCGATCGGGGCGCCCGGACCGGCTCGTCCCGCCCAGCGGTTCCGTCCCACCCACGCGTTCGTCCGACGCGACGGCCCGGGCACCCGCCGCGGCATACGCGAACCGCACCCGGAGCCGGTCGCGACAGGCTCGGGCCAGGCTCAGCAGAACGTCGCCGTCGACCTGCGAACCGGGCGCGATCAGCGGTGCGGTCGCGTCCGACAGGGCGCGGACCTGCGCCCGCAACCGCGGCGGCATCACCTGATCCAGCTTGGCCAGCGTCCGCAACGCCGCCTCGCCCGCACCCGCGACGGTGCCACCCGCCGCCAGCCGCAGCGACACCGCGGTGGCCGTCGCCTCCTCGTCGTCCAGCAGCAGCGGCGGGAGCACGCTCCCGGCTCCGAGCTGGTATCCCCCGGCGACGCCCTGGGTCGCCCGGACCGGGTATCCCAGAGCACGCAACCTGCTGATGTCCCGCCGGATGCACCGGTCGGTCACTCCGAGCTCGGCGGCGAGTTCCGGCCCGGTCCACACCGGGCGGCGTTGCAGGAGGGCCAACAACCGCAGCACGCGTTCGGTCGTTCCCAGTTCGCTCACGGGTCCACCGTGGCACAGGTAGCGGACCGATGCTGTCCTGGTTATGGGCAAAGCTTGAGTTCATGGCGACAACAGACGAGAAGCAGACGATCC
>JBDIAG010000489.1:0-4053 GCA_039812305.1 Actinomycetales bacterium
GTGAGCGCGGTCGACCAGGGCCGACATGGCCGGGCCCAGGCGGTCTCGTCCCGCCGCCAGTCGTTCATGGCCCCGGGTGCCGGCACCGATGATCTCGCGCATCCCGCGATCCGCCGCCAGCGCCGCGACCGAGCGCTCGGCGAACGTCACCAGCCCCGTCCACGGATCGCTCATGGCGGCACACTCCTCCGCCGCGGCGACCATCCCGTCGACGCGCTCGGCGAACAAGGCGTCGATGAGATCCTCCCGATCCGGAAAGCGCCGGTACACGGTGCCCACCCCGACCCCCGCACGGTGGGCGATCTCCTCGAACCCGGCGTCGAGCCCGCGCTCGGCGAACACGGACGCGGCCGCCTCCAGGATCCGCCGCCGGTTTCGCCGGGCGTCACTGCGCAACGGGCGTTCCGGCGGCTGGGTGCCGTCCGCGCCGCCCATCTCGGTATGACCGGGCACTGAGCTGAGGGTGGGCATGGACATCATCGTACAAGCGGAGGATGTCTTCCGGTTCGTGTTAACCTCGATCCATCCGGAAAGCACCCTCCGGTTATCCCGCCACTCCGCGAAGGAGACCACTGCATGTCCAATCCCCCTGCCGCGGTGGAGTATCCAGACAAGCTCGATGCGTCGACGATCAAGGTGGCCGGCGTCGTCGTCCTGGGCATGATCATGGCCGTGCTGGATTCCACGGTGGTCAACGTGGCACTGCCGACGTTCCAGACGACGTTCGGAACCGTCGCCGAACCCCTGTCGTACTCGGCCGTCGCCTGGACGGTCAGCGCCTACACGCTGGCCCTGGCGACGGTGATTCCGCTGACCGGCTGGGCGGCGGACCGGTTCGGCACCAAGCGCCTCTACATCACCGCCCTGGTGCTGTTCACCGCGGGTTCGCTGCTGTGCGCGGTGGCGTCGAACATCACCGTGCTGGTCACCTTCCGGGTGATCCAGGGTCTCGGCGGCGGCATGCTGATGCCGTTGGGCATGACCATCCTCACCAAGGCGGCCGGGCCCGGGCGGGTCGGGCGGCTGATGGCGGTACTCGGCGTCCCGATGCTTCTCGGTCCCATCCTGGGCCCGATCCTGGGCGGCTGGCTCATCGACGCGGCGTCGTGGCACTGGATCTTCCTCATCAACCTGCCGATCGGGCTCGTCGCTCTCTACGCCGCCTGGCGGCTCCTGCCCGCGGACGCCCCGGAACCGTCGGAGTCCTTCGACTTCGTCGGCATGCTGCTGCTGTCGCCCGGTCTGGCGTCCTTCCTCTTCGGCGTCACGTCGATCGCGGAAGAGGGAACCTTCGCTGCGCCCCGAGTGTGGATCCCGATGCTGGTCGGGGCCGCGTTGATCGTCACCTTCGGGTTCTACTCGTTCAAGCCCGCACACCCGCTCATCGATCTGCGACTGTTCGGCAACCGCCAGCTCACCATCTCGGTCGTCACGATGTTCCTGTTCGGCGGAGCGTTCTTCGGCGGCTTGCTGCTCGTGCCGACCTATTTCCAGCAGGTCCGGGGTGAGTCGGTTCTCATGTCCGGCCTGCTCGTCGCCCCACAGGGACTCGGCGCGATGCTGACCATGCCCCTTGCGGGTGCCCTGACGGACCGGATGCCGGTGGGCAGGATCGTCCCGGTCGGACTGCTGCTCATCGTCGCCGGGATGTTTCCGCTGACCCAGTTGGAAGCCGATACGTCCTACGGGTACATCCTCGGCGCGCTGTTCGTCCTCGGCCTGGGGATGGGCGCGACCATGATGCCGCTGTTCACCTCGGCGCTGCGCACGCTGACCAGTCACCAAGCCGCCCGGGGCTCCACGCTGGTCAACATCATCCAGCAGGTCGCGTCCTCGATCGGCGTCGCGGTGATCTCGGTACTGCTCACCAACACCCTCAAGGACAGCCAGCTCGCCCAGGTGGCGATCGCGTCCACCCGGGATCCCTCGATCGTCGACAAGGTTCCCGGCGGGCTGACCACGATCGCCCGAGGATTCGGCGAGGCTGCGGAGGCGTTCGCCTCCAGCTTCTGGGTCGCCTGGCTGCTGGTGCTGCTCACCCTGGTGCCGGCGCTCTTCCTGCCGAAGCGACGCGAGAAGCTTCGCTTCGACGACACCGACCCGGCCCCACCGGTCATCATGCACTGATCTCAGTCGTACCCTGATCTCGTCGTGCCTTGCCCTGTGCGTCTCTTGTCGGCTCGTGGAAGCGATACATGCCGCCAGTGAATGAATCGCGTTCGACGGTGCATTAGTTATAGCTGGATCGCCTAGGTAGCGTGCTGGCCGTGCCTACCATCGCGGTCGCGAACGGCCAGCAGCCGTTCACCTCTCCGCCCCTCGACAAGCGGTCGTACCGACGCATGATGATTGCCCTGCTGGCCGCCGGGATCGCCACGTTCGCCGACCTCTACGCGATCCAGGGTGTGCTGCCGGTACTCTCACGCGCCCTGGAGATCGGCCCCTCCGACGCCGCCCTGATGGTGTCGGCGGCCACCGTCGGGCTGGCGGCCGGCGTACTCGGCTGGGCCTGGCTGGCGGATCGGATCGGACGGCTGGCGTCGATGCGGATCGCCGTAGCCGGTGCCGTAGTACTCAGTCTCGCATCGTGTTTCGCGCCGAGCTTCCATACTCTCCTCGTCCTGCGATTCGGCAGCGGCATGGTGCTCGGAGCCGTGCCGGTACTCGCCGTCGCCTACGTGCACGAGAACGTGTCCGGCGGTCGGGCAGCCGCGGCGGCGACCGCCTACATCTCCGGAACGACGATCGGCGGCGCAGCGGGACGGGTGATCGCCGGACCGCTCGCACCCTGGATCGGCTGGCGTGGGGCCCTTCTCGTGGTGAGCGGGGTCTGTCTCGTGGCCGCTGTGGTGTTCCTGCTCCTGGCTCCACGCTCGGCCAACCCGGTGCGGATCCGCCAGCCACAGCTGACCCGGATCCGCAGCGCACTGGGGCGGACGGTGCTGCTGCGCCTCTACCTGCAGGCGCTCCTGCTGACGTCGTGTTTCGTGGCCGTCTACAACTTCCTGGCGTTCCGACTGGAGGCGCCGCCGTTCGCCTTGAGCGCTGCCCTGGCGTCGCTGATCTTTCTCACCTACGGCGCCGGGACACTGACATCGCGACTGGCCGGCGCCTGGCTTCCCCGGCTGGGCAATCGACGCACGACGTTGATCGCATTGACCGGCATGTTCTGCGGCGTCGCGGTCATGACCATCGACGTGCTCCCGGTTGTCATCGCCGGTCTGACGGTCTTCACCGGTGGCTTCTTCCTCGCCCACGCGTCGGCCGTCGCCACGTCCGGCACGGCGTCCGACCCCGAGCATCGCGGCCAGACCGGTGCGCTCTACAACATCAGCTTCTACCTGGGTTCCGGTGTCGGCGGGTGGCTCCTGGGTCTGGTCTTCGAGCATGCCGGCTGGACGGCGATGAGTCTGGCCGTCGCGATGACGATCTGCCTGATGGTCGTCGTCAGTGGATCAGGGAAGGATCCCGGACAGGTCCCACATCCTGGCCCGGCTCAGCGGCAAGGACACGACCACGCCCGCCTGGCGCCCCCGCGTGAACTCTCCGGCTCGTTGCGGCCCAAGGTATTTCGACGCGATCTCCAGTCGCACCGAGGAGATGTCGCCCCGGGTGAACGTGGGTTCGCCCTCGATCCGGACGCCCCGGAAGGGCGGCTCCGCCTCGAAGATCAGCAGTGCACATGACGGCCGTCGGGCAAGGTGGCGGAGTTTGACGTCGTCTTCCGCGAGCACGACATCGATCGTCTCGCGAGTGCTTCTGAACCACACCGGCGCGCCGACCGCCGAGCCGTCCTTCCGATAGGTCGTCAGGGTGGCGGGCGACGGCCCGTCGAGAAGGGTTGCGAACCGGTCCAACGCGTCATCTCCGTGCATGTCCGCAAATCTAGGGCGTATCCCGTAAGTGATTCGGGTGGGTTCTGATACGCCCGGCGGTATGGAGGAGACTGAGCGGCATTTCCCGACCGATGAGCAGTGGGCTCGGGTGGCGGCGACGCTGCCGCCTGAGCGCACCTGGCGGAGGGTGCGGGCGACGGTGACGAACTCGCTGATG
>JBDIAG010000490.1:0-4048 GCA_039812305.1 Actinomycetales bacterium
CCGGGCTGCTGGCGGTGGCCGCCCTGTGGTTGACCCGCAAGGGCCGGGTGCCCAAGAACCTCTGGCTGGGCCGCCTGGGCATCCTCGCCATTCCGATGCCCTTCCTCGGCAACTCCTTCGGGTGGATCTTCACCGAGATGGGCCGCCAGCCCTGGGTCGTCGTCCCGAACCCGACCGGCATCCCGAGCCTGCGGCTGCTCGTCGCCGACGGCGTCTCCAACCACGAGGCCTGGGTGGTGGCCACCTCGGTGATCGGGTTCACGCTGCTCTACGGCGTCCTGGCCGTGTTCTGGGTCCGGCTGATGATGCGGTACGCCCGCGAGGGTCTGCCCGACGAGGAGCAGCCGACGCCGGTCAGCTCCGACGACGACACCTTGCACTTCGCCTACTGAGCGCCCTGGAGACCTGTCGTGGACCTCAATCTGATCTGGTTCCTCCTCATCGCCGTGCTGTGGACCGGCTATCTGGTGCTCGAAGGCTTCGACTTCGGCGTCGGGATGCTGATGCCGGTGATCGGCAACTACAAGAAGTTCGGTGTCGCCCACGCCGACAAGCGGCGGCGCGTGCTGATCAACTCGATCGGCCCGGTGTGGGACGGCAATGAGGTCTGGCTGCTCACCGCCGGCGGTGCGACGTTCGCCGCCTTCCCCGAGTGGTACGCCACCTTGTTCAGCGGCTTCTACCTGCCTCTCTTCCTCATTCTGATCGCCTTGATCGTGCGCGTCTGCGCGTTCGAGTGGCGGCCCAAGATCAACTCGGACGCCTGGCGGGCCGGATGGGACCGGGTGTTCGTCTTCGGCTCGGTCGTGCCGTCGCTGATGTGGGGGGTCGCGTTCGGCAACCTGGTGCGAGGCGTCCCGATCGACGCCGACATGAACTTCACCGGCACGCTGTTCACGCTGCTCAACCCCTACGCGCTGCTCACCGGCCTGATGACGTTGTCGGTCTTCCTGCTGCATGGCGCGGTGTTCATCGCCCTCAAGTCCGCCGGCGAGGTGCGGGAGGACGCCGCGGATCTGGCCACCCGGTTCGCCATCCCGGCGCTGGTCATCGCCGGAGTCTGGGCGCTGTGGACGCAACTGGCCTACGGCAAGACCTGGACCTGGGTGCCGGTGATCATCGCCGCCGCCTGCCTGATCGCCACCGTCGTCCTCACCCGCGCCCGCAACGAGAAGGGTGCCTTCGCCCTGACCTGCGTGACGATCATCGCGGCCGTCGTCATCATCTTCGGGGCCCTCTTCCCGAACGTCATGCCGTCGACGACGAACCCCGACTACTCGCTGACGATCTACAACGCCTCCTCCACTCCTTACACGCTGACCGTGATGACGTGGGTGGCGGTGATCCTCACTCCGCTGGTGCTGATCTACCAGGGCTACACCTACTGGGTCTTCCGCCGCCGCATCTCGACGGCCCAGATGGGCGAGCACCACGGTCTCACCTTCGGCCCGTCCGGATCGAAGCACTGAGACTCGCCGACTGTGCGCCCCCTTGATCCGAGGCTGCTCCGCACGGCCTCGGCGGCCCGCCGCTGGGTGATTCTCGCCGCCGTGCTGCAGGTGGCCTCGGCGGCCGTCCTGGTGAGCCAGGCGATGATGCTGGCGCACGCCGTGGCGGGTGTCGTCGGCGGTGCCCCGGCGACGACGGTGCTGACGCCGGCCGCCTGGCTGATCGCCGCCTTCGCGGCTCGCGCCGTGCTGGCCGGAGCCGCCGCCCGCTATGCCGACCGGGCCGCGGTGTCGGTCATCCGCCAGCTGCGCGCGGCCGTCCTCGACCGGATGGATCGCAACGGCAGCACCGGGTCGCGATCGGCCGCCGACCTGGCCACCCTGGTCACCTCCGGGCTGGATCAGCTCGACGGCTATCTGGTGCGATACCTCCCCCAGCTGCTGGCCACCGCGCTGGTGACGCCGATGTTGCTGGCCGTCGTCTACACGCAGGACGTGATCTCGGCGATCACGATGACGGTGACGTTGCCGCTGGTCCCCCTCTTCATGGCCCTGGTCGGCTGGACCACGCAACGGCTCTCGGACGAACGGATCACCCGGATGCGCCGGCTGGGCGACCAGGTGCTCGACCTGGTGGCCGGCCTGGCGACGTTGCGGGCCCTCGGCCGGGCCCTGCCGCAGGCGGCGCGGGTACGGGCCGCGGGAGAGGCGTACCGCCGCAGCACCTCCAAGGTGCTGCAGGTGGCGTTCCTCTCCGGGTTCGTGCTCGAGCTGCTCACCACGATCTCGGTGGCCCTCGTCGCCGTCGGTATCGGGATGCGGCTGGTGTTCGGCGAGATGCCCCTTTCCACCGGTCTGGCCGTGCTGATCCTCGCCCCGGAGGTCTACCTGCCGCTACGGATGGTCGGACAGCACTTCCACGCCAGCACGGACGGGATCGCGGCCGCCGCCGCGACGCTCGCGGTGCTGTCGGAGGACGACGACCGCGACCCCGGGACGACCGGAGCCCGGCCGGCGCCGGAGGTCACCGCGATCGAATGGCGCGACGTGTCGGTGTCGCATCCGGGGCGGGCGACGGCGGCTCCGGCCGGGCTGAGCGGCCGGGCCGAGGCGGGACACGTGACGGCACTGTGCGGCGCCAACGGATCCGGCAAGTCGACCGCCGTGGCCGCCCTGCTGGGGCTGCGGCGCCCGAGCGAGGGCCGGGTCGTGCTGGTGGGAGCCGGAGATCGCGAGGAGTTGGACGTCACCGAGACCGATCCGCAGACCTGGTGGCGACAGGTGGCCTGGGTGCCCCAGCATCCGGGGTGGGTGCCTGCCACTCTCGCCGAGAACGTCGAGCTGCTCGTGCCCGGCGTGACCCAGGAGGAGCTGGCCTGGGTCGCCCGCCCGGCCGGGCTGACGGACGTGCTTGCCGAACTGCCGGACGGCTGGCACACGCACGTGGGCGCCGGTGGGGCCGGGCTGTCCGCCGGTCAGCGACAACGACTGGCCCTGGCCCGGGCCCTGCTCCTGCTGCGTCGGGGAGCCCGGGTGCTGATCCTCGACGAGCCGAGCGCCCATCTGGACGCCGACACCGAGCGGGTCGTCCTGCGGGTCATCCGGGACGCGGCCACCGGTGGCGCACTGGTGCTGGTGGTCGCCCACCGGCCCAGCCTCCTCGCCGTGGCCGACACCGTGCTCAGCGTGCAGGCCGGGGACGTGGTCGCCGACCCGCGGCCAGGCAGCGACCGCGACGAGCTGCCGGTCTCCGGACGTGGTCGCTGATGAGTATCACCGCTCCGACCACTTCGTCGAGAACGGGCGTTGCCCCGCCGAAGTCGCACCTGCGCGTGGTTCTGGCCGCGATGGCGCTGCCGCGTGGGCACCTGGTCCGGGCGGTCCTGCTCGGCGCTCTCGGGGTCGGCTGCGCCGTCGCCCTGATGGGAGTCTCGGCCTGGCTGATCGCGCGAGCCTCGCAGATGCCGCCCGTGCTCGACCTGACGATGGCCGTGGTGTCCGTCCGGGCCTTCGGCATCGGCCGCGCCGTGTTCCGCTACCTGGAACGGCTCGCCTCGCACAACGTGGCCCTGGCGGGTCTCGTGTCGTTGCGTACCCGGCTGTATGCGGCGCTGGCGCAGGGGGATCCGCGCCTCGCCCTCGGGCTGCGGCGGGGAGACCTGCTGGCGCGCGTCGGCGCCGACGTCGATCAGATCGGTGACGTCGTGATCAAGGGCCTGCTGCCGTTCGGGGTGGCCGGCCTGGTGTGCGCGGCGGCGATCACGGCCTCCGCGCTGATCCTGCCGATGGCCGGCGTGACCCTGCTCATCGCGGTGCTGATCGCGGCGGTCGTCTCCCCCTGGCTCGCGGCCCGCACCAGCCGACGCGCGCACGCGGAGTCGGTGGAGGCCAGGGCCCAGATCTCCAGTGGCACGCTGACCCACCTCGATTCCCTGGACGAGCTCACGGTGGCCGGTGCCGCCGCGACGTCGCGACGTCGGCTGGATCGCTGGGAGGACGAGCAGGAACGCGCCGTCGACCGAGCGGCCGGTCCGGCCGCGGTGGCCGCGGCGCTGCAGCATGTCGCCCTCGCCGTCGGCGTCCTCGGCGGGCTGCTGCTC
>JBDIAG010000491.1:0-4042 GCA_039812305.1 Actinomycetales bacterium
GCGGGCGGTCTCCGCCGATCGCACGACGACCGGCAGCGGCTCCGGCACCAGCCGGCCCATCCGGCGCCACTTCCACACGATCGCCAGGGCGGCCACCGCGATCAGCCACCACTGCACCCGGTTCACCCAGTCCGGCAGCATCTCCATCGGATCGCGGGTGGGGAACTGGTCCTCCAGACTGGGGTCCAGGGGACTGACCCGCCACCAGACCAGATCCTCGTGCGCGCCGAGCGTCCACAGGCCCAGGGCGGCGTGACCCGGGTCCTTCATCTCGTCGTTGCGCAGGACCGAGGTGGAGCCGACGACGATCAGCTCGTGCCCGTTGCGCTGCGTCACCACGATCGGCGCGTACTCCTCGGTGCCCGCCGTCACGCGGTAGCAGAACTGCGTGGGCGCCGGGGCCGAGCCCAGCAGCCGGTAGCCGACACCGTCCAGTTCGGTGGGCCCGGCGTTGCGCGCGGCGGGCCAGGCGCAGTCCGGCTCGACGTCCGGGGGCGAGGAGAGCTGTTGCTCCGTCAGCGGCAGCCCGAGGTCGTCCAGCGTCTGGGAATCGGGCTGGACGAGCACGATGCGATCCGCGTCCAGCCCGTCGAGGATCTCCGGAGTGAGCAGATACGAGTCGATCACCAGCAGCGTGGTGCCGTCGGGGGCCTCCTGCAGGGCCGAGCGGACGTGGTCGAGCCGGGTCTCGCGGTGCACGGCGACGCCGTGATCGCCCAGCACCTGCGCGAGGGCCTTCGACCCGGCCCGGCTGGTCGAGGCCGGATCGAGCGGGATGCCCTCGCCGGCGCGCGGCGCCATCAGGGCCACCACGACGCCCACCAGGACGACGAGGGTGCCGAGGGCCAGCGGCAGCCGGAATCGCCGCCAGACCGAGATCGCGGCGGTGGGAGTTCGGGGCGGGGAGGTCGGGTCCGCCGGGGCGGAATCTGCCGGAGTCTCGTTCGCGGGGACCTGGCTCACCGGGGCCTGGTCTGCGGGCGGAGGCGTCATCGGGGCGCCGCCAGGGTGCCGGCCGGCCCGGTCAGCGCGGCCGGTCGGGCCGCGGTCAGGTCCGCGTCCAGCTGGGCGAGTTCGGCGTATCGGGCCCGGTCGCCGGGACGATCCCCGAAGCTCACCTCGTCGAACGCGAGCGCCGCCTGCCGCAGCCGCGGCTCGAGCGCGCCGAAGCGCCGGCCCGCCTCGCCGGCGGCCTCATCGGCGGTCAGACCGGGCCGGTCGTCCAACACCGTGCGCTCCTGCAGAGATCGGACGATGGCCCGGAAGCGCTCCTGGATCGCCTCCGCCCAGCGTCCGGCCGCGGCGTGCTGCTCCGCCAGTTTGCGATGGTCGGACGCGGTGCGCAGTGCGGAGCCGAAGACGGCGGCCGAACCGCCACCGATGCGCTGGGCTCGCCGGGCCGGGCCGTTCACCAGCAGCACCGCCACGACGATCACGACGACGGTCAGCACGATCAGGAGCACGCCGCCGTTGGCCGACAGCGAACCGGCATTGGCCAGGACGTTGTCGAGCCAGTCCATGAAACGGTCGTACAGCGTCGGCTGCGCCTCCGCGTACTCGCCCTTGGCCAGCTCGCGCGTCAGCCATTCCCGGGCCGTCGGCTCGGACGGCTCCAGCGCCTGCCAGATCACCGGCCCTCCGCGGCCGCCTTGGCCAGCTGCACGTCCAGGCCCTCGCGGCGCATGCGCACGTCCACGTAGAGAAGGGTGGTGAGGATGGAGAAGAAGGGGATCGAGACCGTCCAGCTGACGATCTCGCCGATCGCCCCGAACACGAGCTGGGGTGCGGTCGTGCCCATCATGGCCGCCGGATCCGTCGAGCCGAAACCGGAGAGCATGGCGCTGATCAGCGAGAACGGCGTGGTGAGGATGGTCGCGACGATGCTGGCGATGAGCCCGCCGAGCAGCAGGATCCCGAGGATCCGCCAGAACATCCCGCCGGTGAGCTGGCGACTGCGGCGGATGGCCGTGCGCATCGAGGCGCGTTCCAGCATGATGATCGCCGGGACGAAGCTGAACCGGGCGAACACCCACAGGCCCCCGACGATGTAGAGGGGGATCAGCAGGAAGAGCAGGGCCAGGAAGCCGGGACTGATCGCGGCGCCCAGCGTGACCACCGGTCCGGCGGTCAGCAGGATGACGGCGGCGATGCCGAACGACAGCAGCAGGGACCACCCGATCAGGGCGCCGGCCCGACTGAGCGCCTCCTTCCAGACCGCACTGAACGTGGTCGTGTGGCCGGTGGTGGCCTTGCCCGTCGGCAGCACCAGGACGCCGCCCAGGACGGCTTGGAACGCCGTCAGGATGAGCCCGCTGAAGAGACCGGCGGCGCCGAAGGCCGAGCCGGCGCGGCCGACATCGGCGCTGGTGGTCACCTCCGGGTCGACGATGAGAGTGGTGAGGCTGCTGGCCATGGCGAGCGTCATCAGGGCGGAGACCAGGGCCATCGCGCAGGCGATGATGACCGTCGAACCGAAGACCGGGATCGGCAGCCGCCGCATGACCTGGAAGGCACCGTCGAAGAGCTCGCCCAGCGTGAGCGGACGCAACGGGATGACACCGGGCTTGTTGCCGAGCTGCCGCGCGTAGCCGTAGCCACCGGGCCCGGACGGTGCCTGGCCGCCCGGGGCGGGCGGGGACTGCCGGTAGCCGGGGTGGTTGTAGCTCATCGGGCCCGGCTGGCCGATGCCGGGCTGGCCGTAGCCGGGGGTCTGGCCGGGCTGACCGTAGCCGGATTGTTGGCCGTAGCCGGGCTGCTGGCCGTAGCCGGGTTGTGGTGCGTAGCCGGGCTGTGGACCGTAGCCGGGCTGCTGGCCGTGGGGACCGGGCTGCTGACCGTAGCCGCCCGGCTGCGGCGGCAGCGGTCGGCTGGGCGGCTTCGACAGGTTGGGCGGCTGGGGTTGACCGGGCGCCTGCTGACCCGGTGCCGACTGCTGACCATCCGGACCGGTCTGCCGGCCAGTGGCAGGCTGCGACCCGGTCGACGCGCCGCCACCCGGTGCGGGGGTCGGCCCGCTCGACTGTCGGCCGGACTCCCAATCCGTGCGGGAGGGCTCCCCGGTCGGGCTGGCCCACGACGAGCCCGACGACGGCGATTCGTTACGGGCCGGCTCCTCGAACCGGGGACGCTCGAACTCGGCCCGCTCGAACTGCGGCCGCTCGTATTCGGGACGGCCGTACTGCGGCTGGTCGTACCGAGGCTGGTAGCTGTTCGGCTGCACCGGCCCCCACTGCTGGCCGTTCTGCTGAGCGGATTCGGTACCGCTGCGCTCCGTCCCGTTCTGATCCTGCGGCCCGCGCCCGGAACTCTCGGAGGTCGAGTCCGAGGAGCCCTCGCCCGCGCCCGTGGAGCGGCTGTCGTCCTCAGTCATGGTTCGTACTCCCGGAGATCCTGCCCCGTCCGCTCGGGGCTGTTGGTGGTCTGGCTGCTGGTTTGTCTGATGTCGATGGTCCCATGCCGGTTCCCATCGGCCAGGCTGGATCCGAGAAACAGGTGTCGTTCAGCCCATTGCGATGCCGGACGTCACGGCAGGAGGCGGGGCGCAGAGCCGTCGCCGAAGCGCAGGACGGTGAAGTGTTCGAGCGTGCGCTGCTCCGACCATGTATCCGCCCACCGACCGGTTATGTGTCGAACAGCCCGCGATCGCCGGTCAGACGAACACGTACCTGGTCAACGGGGAAACAGCTGGCTGCTGATGGCGTGGATCTGTCGGGGGCGAGTTCACGCCACGACCACCCGCCGTGTCCGTCCGGGCGAGCAACGTGGGGGACCTCTTACATCACCACGATCGCCCGGCCCAATTGACCGGGTATCTCCCCACCGGCCAGTAATGGACCGAGCAGCCAGCGATCCCTGGTCAGGGTGCACATAACAGGTCAGTGAGGGAACAGTCGGCTGCTCGAGGACGGGTCACCGGCCGACGCGGGCCACGAGGCCGGGCCGGTCAGTATCGCGCAGCGTAGAGTGGTGTGAGCCAGTCCACAATGGGAGGAATGGTGCCAGCTGCAGGACAGGCATGGCCGGGTCTCGGGCCGGAGGGGGC
>JBDIAG010000492.1:0-4041 GCA_039812305.1 Actinomycetales bacterium
ACGAGGGGGTGCCCCGCGGGCTGGCGGTCAACGCCTTCTCCAGCATCTCGCTGGAGCCGCCCACGGTGCTGGTCTGCGTGCAGCGCACCTCGTCCACCCATGTCTCGCTGTTCGCCGCGAGCCATCTGGCGATCAACATCCTCTCGACCACCCAGCTGGACGTGGTGAAGACGTTCGCGAGCAAGGCCGCCGACAAGTTCGCCGCCATCGACTGGGTTGCCGGGCCGCACGGCAGCCCGCTGATCGCCGGCAGCAGCGCGCAGATGGAGGTGCAGATCCGCGAGCGGCTACAGGCCAGCACGCACACGATCTTCGTCTGCCGGGTCGTGCACGCCGTCGTCGACGGGCACACCCCGATGGTCTACAGCGCCGGCGGCTTCTTCGACGCGGCGGCGCTGGCGCCGCTGGCCTGATCGCCTCGTCGTCCGGGCACTGAGGCATGATTCCCTCGTACGCATCGAGGGAGGCCAGGAGTGCTCATCGCCGACGGCTCGGGCAAAGGCTCCATCCGGGGGTGGGTGGTCGCCGAGATGCGCCGTCGCATCATCGCCGGCGAGCTGGAGCCCGGCGTCAATCTGTCCGAGATCGCGCTGAGCGACGAGTTCGGGGTCTCCCGCACGCCGGTGCGGGAGGCGCTCAAACAGCTTCAGACCGAGGGACTGATCGAGATCCGGCCCAGGGTGGGCACTTTCGTGACGACGCCGTCCCGCCGGGAGATCACCGAGCTGTTCGAGATGAAGGAGCTGCTGGAAGGCGCCGCGGCCCGGTTGCTCGCCCAGCGCGGGCGAGTGCCCGAACTCGACCGGCTGGAGGAGAACCTGCGCCAGGAGGATCTGGCGGTCGAGGCGGACGACCGCGGACGCTACGCCGAGCTGGTGCAGGAGTTCCACGACCTGCTGATCCTCGGCGCGGACAACACCAAGCTGGAAGCGCACTACCGCATGCTGATGAATCAGCTGGCCTACTCCCGGCTGGTCACGACCTCACTGAGCCAGCCGGGAAGACTGCGGCGCTCCGACCGGGAGCACCACCAGGTGCTCGAGTTGATCATCGCCAAGGACGGGGACAGCGCCGAGCGGGTGATGCGCGACCACGTCCGCGCCAGCCGGCAGGCGTTGATGGCGGGCCTCGGCGACGACCTGTCGCATTAGGGTTCTTCGGAGCACCGGTGGTCGGGTGATCGCCGCGCTTCGCGCGGAATGGCTCGTGGTCCGGGCTTGTGGTCCGGGCTCGCGGTGGAGTGCGAGCGGCTGCGCGATGCGAGCGGCCGGGGCTCGATTGACCAGGTATTCGCGCGTTGACCGGTTGTCGGCCGAGCAGCCAGTGATCGCCGGCTGCTCGACACATACCTGGTCAACGTGCGAACAGGCGGCTGGAAGGGACTCCCCGGACGTGCCCACTGGCCGCAGTGCCCGGGTGACATACCTGGTCAACGCGCGAACAGGCGGCTGGAAGGGACTCCCGGACGTGCCCACTGGCCGCAGTGCCCGGGTGCCGACCGGCCCGCGCCGTGCTTCGTCCTCGATGCCGCTATTCGTCCTCGATGCGGAAGCCGACCTTCATCCCGACCTGGAAGTGCGCGACGGTACCGTCGGCGATCTGGCCGCGCACCTGGGTGACCTCGAACCAGTCGAGGTGCCGCACGCTCTGGCCGGCCCGCTCGATGCCGTTGCGGATCGCCGCGTCGATGCCCTCGTGGGAGGTGCCGACGATCTCGGTGACGCGGTACGTGTGATTGGACATGGTCTGCCTCTCGGGGGACGACGGAGGTTTCGAGGCTACCCGGGCGGGCGGCCCAGCGGACGAGAACCACGGGGGCGCCGGGCGCTCATCGCTGCCATTTGCCTTCCGGCGTTCTCGTCGGACGAGGCCCGGGCACGTCCCATCGGCGCTGGCCAGCGGGTCCCCGACCCGCCAGGCCTCAGCCGGCGGTCCAGCCGGTGGTGGCGGACAGCTGGGCGCCGTTGCTCGTCCTCTTCACCACCCGCACGATGGAAACCCGTCCGGAGGTCAGCCGGAGCTGGGTCTCGTCCGTCTGCGTGGTGGGGTTGGCCGGCCAGACGGTGCCGGTGTTGAACAGCGGCCGGCCGGAGGCGGCGTAGACGACAAAGTTGCCGTCGCCCTGCAGGGCTGCTTGGGCGTTCGGATTCCCGTGCGTGCGGCTGTGCCAGAGGGCCACGCCGGACCGGTAGAGCACCAGGTTGCCGTCGGTCTGCATCACCAGCTGGGTGCCGCGGTCGGCGCTGATCATCCGGTCGCCGGGGAGCAGCCGCGCCGGCTGCGGGGCCCGGGCGCTCGCATAGCCGGAGGCCTGCTCGTAGGCGTAGGCGGTGTTGCACGAGTTCGGCGACGTCCACAGGGCGGTGCCGGCGGTGGTGCGGACGATCAGCCGGCCCTCGTTGTCGAGCAGCGCGCCGGCACCGGGACGGTTGACCGTGCTGGTGTGCCACAGGGCCGAGGATCCGCGGTAGAGCACCAGGTTGCCGTCGGCCTGCATGGCCAGCCGGCTGCCGGCCGCGGGGGCGGCGGCGAGCTGGACGTCGGGGCAGGTGCGGCTGGTGATCGCCAGGCCGGGACGGGTCGCGCCGCCGACGACCGGATCGACGGCCAGCTGGAACTGCCCGTTCGCCGACGTCAGGCGCTGGCCGCTGGTCAGCGTCTGCCCGGCGGACATCGTGCCGGCCTGCGGACTGCCGGGGGTGGGCGTGCTCGGTTGACTGGGTGTCGTCGGGGTGGTCGTCGCCGGAATGGCCCGCCACAGTGAGGTCTTCAGCCCGGACGTGTCCCCGCAGCCGAGCATCGAGCCGCGGATGGCGCTGTCGGTGGCCATCGGGCTGCTGCCCGGCCCGACGGTGACGGTTCCGCCGGAGAACACGAACCGCAGGCTGGTGACCCGGCCGCCGTAGGCGCCCTGGCCGTTGCGGCCGGTGATCTGGATCTTCGTCAGGTTGCCGCGCCCCGGGTACTTCGACGCGAGGCAGGCGGCGGTGACGTTGCGGGTCCAGCGGGAGGCGGGATCCCACGCGTCGCTGCGGGCGGGCAGCCAGGACGTGCCGCCGGAGATCGACCAGCCGCCGTTGCTGGAGGCGAAGTACGCGGTGATCGGCACGCCGCCACTGGTCAGCACCTTGCCGCGGACGTCGGCAGGGCCGGGTGAGGAGATCTTCGCCGTCGCGGAGGCGTTCTCGGCGGCGACCCCGCCGTAGACCTGGCAGGAGGTCGTGTCGCAGAGGTCGTAGCTGCGGCTGCCGGCGGTGCGCATGCCGGCCGCGGCGTAGGTGCGGGCGGCCACCGCCTGGGCCTGCACCGCGGCCGTCGACCAGGAGGCCGGCATCTCGGCCGGGACGACCCCGAGCAGGTACTCCTCCATCGCCACCACGTTCACGCGCCGGATCGTGCTGCTGGTCTCGCGCACGATCCGGAAGCGGCCGCGGTAGGCGCGGTCCACTCCGGAGGCCCGCCCGACCTGGACGCCGTCCGCGGAGCTGATGTCGATCGGACCCTTGTAGGTGGTGGCGTTGACCTGTTTCCAGCTGCCCGCCCTGGCCCACAGGGTGAGTCCGGTGGCGTTCGCGCCGACCGCCAGGCCGGTGACCGGGACTCCGCCGATGCCGGTCGGCGCGGCGACCCTGGCACCGCTCGACACGTCGGTGAACACCTGGCCCGGCTCGGCGAGCACCTCCAGGCAGGTGCCGGCCGAGGCGGGCGAGGACGTGCACGTGGCCTTGCCGTCCCACGAGCTGAGCTGTACCCGGACCGCGGCCGCCGGGGCGGCGCTGAGCGCGGCGCCCGGATAGTAGGCGGCCAGGATCTGCGGCGCGGTGTGCCCGAGCTCGGCACCTCGCTTGGCTCCGTACTGCGACATCCCGAGGCCGTGGCCCCAGCCCTGTCCCTCCAACTGGATGACGCCGGTGGACGGGACGGGGATCTCCTCGGTCGCCGCCGCCGCGTCCGGCGCCGCGCCGGAGACCGTGACGGCCGCGATGGCGACGGCGAGGACCGTCAGCGCACCGGCCCGCCTGCGGGTGCGGCCCGGCGTTC
>JBDIAG010000493.1:0-4041 GCA_039812305.1 Actinomycetales bacterium
GGCGTCGACGCCCGCGACGGCGAGCGCGGCGATCTCGTGCGCCGCGGTGACACCGGAGCCGCAGTAGGCCGCGACGGCCCGCCCGGGCTGCGCGCCCAGGGCGGCGAACCGCTCACGCAGCTCGGCCGCCGGCCGGAAACGGCCGTCGGCAGTGAGGTTGTCCCCGGTCGGAGCGTTGACCGCGCCGGGGATGTGGCCGGCCTTGGGGTCGACGGGCTCGACCTCGCCGCGGAAACGCTTCGCGGCGCGGGTGTCGAGCAGGAGGCCTGCTCGGGCGAACGGCTCGACGTCGTCCAGATCGAGGAGGGGGAGATGACCACCGGTCAGGGTGACGGTGCCGGCCGGGGGCACGACGTCGTCGGTGGCCAGCGGCTGGCCCGCGGCGACCCAGGCCGGCAGGGCGCCGTCCAGGAGGCGGACGTCGGTGAGACCGGCCCAGCGCAGCAGCCACCAGGCCCGGGCGGCGGAGAGATTGCCGGCGCCGTCGTAGACCACCACGCCGTCGCCGGGGTCGATCCCCCACCGCCGGGCCGCGGACTGCAGGTCGGCGAGCGGGGGCAGGGGGTGCCGTCCCGCGGTCGCCGGGCCGTGAGCGGCCAGCTCGCTGTCCAGGTCGACGTAGACGGCACCGGGGATGTGCCCGGTCAGGTACGTCTCGTGCCCGGGCGGCCCGCCCAGCGACCAGCGCACGTCGAGCACCACCGGCGGGGTGCCGGTGGCGATCGAGCCGGCGAGTTCCGGCACGCTGATCAGGACGGACATGGGGTTCACGCTAGGCGCCGAGCCTCGGCCGGTCCAATACCGAAACGTCATGGCGGTCGATCACCATCGCTGATCGGTCGCTCGCCTCGACCAGCAGCTTGAGGACGCCGGAACCGGCCACCTGGTCGAAATAGGCCTGGCCGGCGGCCAGCGCGGCCCACTCGATGGCCGGATCGAGTCCGCGGCGGACCAGCAGGTTGAGGCTGGCGGTGCCGACCGGCGGCAAGTCGTCCCGGGCGACGAGACCGTGCGGGGCCTTCCGGATGGTCGGCAGGAGGGCCACCCCGAGCCCGGCCCGGACGCCGGCCAGCACGCCGTCCAGTGTGGTCGCCTGACCGGCGACCTGCACTCGATGGCCGGCCGCGGCGAGCGCGGCCATCGCCCGCTCGCGCAACGCGCATGGTTCGGCGAAGGCCACCAGGGGGAACACGTCGTCGCGGGACGGGGGCGACCAGCCCGGCTTGGCGAACCAGGTCAGCGGCAACCGGGTGATCTCCCGCCCGCCCTCGTCGCCCCGGGACGCCAGGATGAAGGCCAGGTCGACGGTGCCCTTGTCCACCGCCTCGCTGAGGTGGGTGGAGCGGCCGATCTCGAAGCGGGTCGTGGCGTCCGGGAAGGCCTCGTGCACGGCGCGGATCATCTCTGGCAGCACCTGCTCGGCCGCGTGCTCGCTGGAGCCGAGGACGATCTCCCGCGGGCTGTGGATGGCCAGCCGCTCCATCGCGCGGTCGTGTGCCGCGAGCAGGGTGCGGGCCTCGGCGAGCACCCGGTGTCCCTCGGGCGTGAGCCGCATCCCCCGGCCCTCACGCTGGAACAGCTTCCGTTTGAGCCCGCGTTCCAGCAGTCGGACGTGCTGGCTCAGCGCGGGCTGGCTCATGTGCAGTGCCGTCGACGCCTTGCCGAACCCACCGCAGTCCGCGATCGCGACCAGGGTGCGCAGGTGATCGAGGTCCAGATACGTCGACATGGGCTAACAATATTATTCCGACTGTCTAGATAGGAATCAGAACGGCGGAAGAAGAGTGTGGAGCTGGCCACGTCCGATCGATCAGTCTTCCCGAGCCCGATCCATCGCCGATCGTTGTTGGACGACCGGGGGTGGGATCGGGAAACCTCGCAGGATGACTGCCGTGGGGCACACCCCGATCGAGCACCGCCGCCCGCTCCGGCGGCCGGCGATGACGGCCCGCGAGACCGGGGCCAGCAGTGCTCGGGCCGGTGTGACCGTGCACACCTTCCCGCACCTGGGTAAGGGCAACCTAAACGAGATACTGTCGTGGGACGGAGCCCTCGCCGAGCTGCCACCGGTGGCGTGCGACGCTGCCGGCCGGATCCTCGAGCTCGTCGTGCCGCTGGGTGGAACACTCACTGGCGAGCACGGGGTCGGGCCGCTGAACCGCACGGACGCTGCCGCGGAGCTGGGCGAGGTGCGCCTCGACGTCCATCGCGCGATGACGCGGACCCTGGACCCGCACGACCTACTGAACCCGGGAAATGCCCTCTGATGACCATCGAACCCTTGAAGCTCACCGTCGTGGTGGGCAATCCCCGACCTCGAGGACGCACGTCCGCGGCGGGGCTGCGGGTGGCGGCGGCGATCGACCCCGCCGTCCAGCCGACGACGATCGAACTGGCCGATCTCGGAGCAGGCTTGCTCGACTGGTCCTCGCCGGAGGTCGGCACCGCGGCCGCGGCCGCCCGGGACGCGGACGTGCTGATCCTGGCCACCCCCACCTACAAGGCCATGTTCACCGGTCTGCTGAAGTTGTTCCTGGAGCGGTTCGAGGGCGACACCGGGTTGGCCGGAGTGGTGGCGGTGCCGGTGCAGCTCGGCGGTTCGGAACGGCACCGGCTGTCGCCCGAGGTCCATCTCAAACCGGTCCTCGCCGAGTTGGGCGCGACCGTACCGGCTCCGGCGCTCTACCTGGTCGACTCCGACGCGGAGGGCAGCGCGGAGCGGACCTGGCTGGAGCGGTGGATTCCGGTGATCAAAAAGCAGGTAGCCGGCTCATGAGTCATAGGAGTGCGAGTGTTCGGACTGGAGGTAGCGGCATGAGTGTGTTCGCCGGGCGGGACGTTCCCGCGGTGCCCGAGAAGGATCTGCCCCCAGTGCCGCTGGACGACGCCTTCCGGGCCGCGCTGGGCATCGCCGCCGCCGCGGTGTCGATCGTGACCCTGCTCGAGGCCGACGTGCCCCACGGGTCGACGGTGAGCGCCTTCGGCTCGCTGTCGATGGACCCGCCGATGATGTTCATCAGTCTGGACAATCGATCCAGCCTGCTGCCCAAGCTGGCGCCGGGCATCCGGCTGGCGGTCAACGTCCTCGCCGCCCAGCACGCCGAGATCGCCCGCCAGTTCGCCCGCCGCGGCGCCGACAAGTTCACCGGCGTGCGCTGGAGCCCGGTGCACGGCGCGCCCGCCCTGGCGGAGCGGCACGCGCTCGTCTCGCTGAGTGTGGCTCAGCTGGTGCCCGCCGGCGATCACACGATGGTTCTGGCGGACGTCCTGGCCGCCGACGTCAGCGCCGGCGACCCGCTGATCTACTGGCGCCAGACCTTCGGCACCCACCAGACGTCCTGACGCGCTCCCGCGCTCCCGCACGAAGGGGACCGTCGGGAAGGACTCGGGTGTCCCGCTCCCGGCGATGGTCGGGCGGTCAGTCGCGGGTGTGGACGAGGCCGGTCACCAGGGCGACGAGGGAGCTGGCGGTCACGACGGCGCGGACGATGTTCCAGCCGACCCAGACCGTGACGAAGTCGCTCCAGACCTGGGGTGCGGTGGCTGCCGTCACCTCACCCGCCGCCGCGAGGCGGTCGTTGGCGGGCACGTTGATCGTCATCGTGATGGCGATCCCCGCGGCGGTGAGGATCACGGCCGCGAGGATCCACCACCGCAGGCCGTCGTCCCAGTAGGCCCAGACGCTCAGCGCGCCGAAGACGAGTCCGCCGAAGAAGATCACCAGGAAGAGCGGGTTGACGATCGCGACGTTCATGCGTTGCATCGCCGCGACCGCGACCTGCGGATCGGCCCGGTTGAGGCCGGGTAGGACCGAGTAGCCGAACGCGCAGAGGAGACCGGCCGACAGGCCGGTGGTCACCACGGTCAGGGTCAGGGCGACCTCGCGCAGAGTAAGTGTCATGGCTCCAGTTCACCCTCTCTGGGGGAGACGATCCATGACATCGACGCTCCGTTTCATGTCCAAGCGTCTCGCCCGTGGGTAGTCTCGCGGCATGGACGCCCTGGGAAGCCTGCTCACCGGTCCACGCGCCCGGGACCCGA
>JBDIAG010000494.1:0-4038 GCA_039812305.1 Actinomycetales bacterium
GTTGATGATCGGGCTCCACCACCGCGAGTCCCACTCCGCGGTGCGCGGCATCACGGCGTCGCCGTACTCGGCCAGCAGCTTCTCGTTGGAGTTGTACCACTGCGGCCGCTCCCAGCCGACGGCCTCGAAGAACTGCGCGCCGAGCTCCTTCTGGGAGGCGTACATCGGCGAGAGCCGCTTGCCCCGCTCGGACTCCCACTGCTCGCCCGGGTGGACGATGCCGTAGGTCTTGATGAACGCCTCGCCGGTGCGGGCCTTGGTGTGCGAGCGGGTCTTCTGGTGCGGGTAGAACCGGGCGATGTCGGAGTGCGACAGGTCGATCTCGCTGTGGCCGTAGGTCATCCACTCGGCGACGGCGCGACCGACGCCGGGGCCCTCCTTGATCCAGACGGCGGCAGCCGTCCACAGGCCCTTGACCTCGGGGGTCTCGCCGAGCAGCGGGCTGCCGTCCGCGGTCAGCGAGAGCAGACCGTTGATCGCGTAGCGGATCTCGGCGCCCTCGCCACCGAGCAGGTCGGGCATCAGCTCGTAGGCCTGCTCCAGCTGCGGATCGAAGTCGTCGCTGGTGAAGGGCAGCTCGGTCGGGCTGAGCTTGGACTGCTCGATCGAGGGGATGTCCTCGGGGTCGTGCAGGATCGCGCGGTGGGCGTAGGAGCCGACCTCCATGTCGGCGCCGTGCTGACGCTCGTAGCACAGCGTGTCCATGTCCCGGACGATCGGGAACGAGATCTCACCCGGGATGTCGGCCAACTGCTTGCACGGGCCGACCGAGATCATCTGGTGCACCGCCGGGGTGAGCGGAAGCTTGACGCCGGCCATCTCGGCCACCTTCGGGCTCCAGACACCGCAGGCGATCACGACGGTCTCGGCCTCGATGTCGCCACCGGTGGTGCGGACCCGCGTGATCTTGCCGCCCTCGACATCGAGCCCGGTGACCTCGACGGTCGGGACGACGATGAGCGCACCCAGTTCGAGCGCCCGCTCCCGCATGATGGTGCCGGCCCGCAAGGAGTCGACGACGCCGACCGACGGCGTCCAGAACGCGCCGACGATGACGTCCTTCTCCAGGAAGGGGACCTTCTCGACGACGAAGTCCGGGTCGACGAGCTCCGCCTCGATGCCCCAGGCCTTCGCCGAGGACATCCGGCGGCGCAGCTCCTGCATCCGCTCTTCGGTGCGGGCAACCTCGAAACCACCGGACTCGGTGAAGACGCCCATCTCCTTGTACTGCTTGACGGAGTCGAGCGTGATGTCGGTGATCTCGCGGGAGTGGTCGACGGGGAAGATGAAGTTCGACGCGTGCCCGGTGGAACCGCCCGGGTTGGGCAGTGCGCCCTTGTCGATCTGAACGATGTCACGCCAGCCCAGCTTTGCCAGGTGGTAGACGAGGCTGTTGCCGACGATGCCCGCACCGATGACGACGCATCGTGCGCTGGCGGGAACCTCTGCCATGGGCTTCCTTCCAGGTGGTTGTCGAAGTTGTTGCTTATTACGCACCGTGATGCGCTATATGCAACCACTTGGCTCCGGATTTGGCAAGGGTCCGGACGGGTCGGACAACGGCATCGACCCCGTCCCCGGGGGATCCGGGAACGGGGCCGATGGTCGGGCTGAGCGGGTGGCCGGCTGGGCCTTCCGACTACTTCGGCTGGCCGTGCTCGAGTTCCTCGTGCTCCAGCTTGTCGAGGAGCTCGACGGCGTGGCGCACGCGCGGCCGCAGGGTCGAGTCGAAGTTCTCCTGGCGCAACGACTTCATCAGCGAGAAGCACATCACCAGCAGCAGGATCATGAACGGCCCGGCCACGATGATGATCAGGGTCTGCAGGGCTTCGAGTCCGCCCGACCACAGCAGCACCGCGGCGACCGCCCCGGTGGCCACGCCCCAGAAGACGACGAGGCGGCGGTAGGGGTGCTCCACGCCGTTCTGGCTCAGCATCCCCATCACGATGGACGCCGAATCGGCGCCGGTGATGAAGAAGATGGCCACCAGGAAGACCGCGAGGATGGTGGTGACGGTCGCCAGCGGGAAGTGTTCGAGGGTGGCGAACAGCGCGTTCTCCAGACCCACCTCGACCTCGGCCGCCATGTCCACGCCCTGACTCAGCTGCAGGTCGAAGGCGGCACCTCCGAGGATCGAGAACCAGAGGAACGACACCAGGCTGGGAACGATGATCACGAAGACGACGAACTGCCGGATCGTGCGCCCCTTGGAGATCCGGGCGATGAACATGCCGACGAAGGGCGTCCAGGAGATCCACCAGGCCCAGTAGAAGATCGTCCAGCCGCTGATCCAGTCGTGCCCGTTGAACACGCCGGTGCGGAAGCTCATCGCCGGCAGGTGGGTGAAGTAGCCGCCGATGGATTCGGTCAGGGTGCTGAGGATGAAGACGGTCGGGCCGACCACGAAGAGGAAGAACACCAGCAGGGCCGCGGCGATCGCGTTGGCATTGGACAGCCACTTGATGCCCCGCTCCACGCCGCTCACCGCGGAGAGGACGAAACAGGCCGTCAGCACGGCGATGATGACGACGGCGACGAGCTTGCTCTCCGTCGAGACACCGAAGACCTTGCCCAGCCCGCCGGTGATCTGCAGCGCGCCCAGGCCGAGGGAGGTCGCCGAACCGAAGAGGGTGGCGAAGATGGCGACGATGTCGATCGCCTTGCCGCCGGGGCCGTTCGCGCCCTTCCTGCCGATCAGCGGCACGAAGGCGGACGAGATGAGGTTCCCGTAGCCCTTGCGGTAGGCGAAGTAGGCGATCGCCAGACCGATCACCGCGTACATGGCCCAGGGGTGGAAACCCCAGTGGAAGAACGTGTACTCCATCGCCAGGTGAGCGGCCTCCGGGGAGCCGTTGGCGGCCATCCCCATCGGCGCGGTGTTGAGGTGCGTGAGCGGCTCGGCCACGCCGTAGAACATCAGGCCGATGCCCATGCCCGTGGCGAACATCATCGACACCCACGAGAACGTCGAGAACTCGGGCTGGTCGTCGTCCTGACCGAGCTTGATCAGGCCGTAGCGAGTGGCCGCCAGATAGATCGAGAAGGCCACGAAGAACGCGCCGGCGAGGACGAACAGCCAGCCGAAGTTCCCGGTGATCCAGTTCAGGGTCGCGGTCGTGCCGGCGGCCATCCGGTCCGGAGCGAGGATCCCCCACGCCACGAAGGCCACGATCATGGCTCCGGAGATGCCGAAGACGAGCTTGTCGACCGGTGGGGTGGGGCGGTGGCCCGGCGCGACGGGCGCCTCCGGGTCGTTGTGGGTAACTGCCATGCCTACCTCCGAAACACGTACCGGCAGATCGGATGACCTGCGGTGTGGGTAGTTGGCTACACAGCATTGGTGAAACGCATCACCCCGTCAAGGGCAGTCCTCGCAACCAGGGCAACGGGTAGCTAACGATCTGGCGGACGTCGCCCGGTGAATCAGGACGAGTGGCCCATCCGAGACGAAACCTCGCGACCAGCGGCCACCAGCTGGGGAATCAGGGCATCGAGCCTGGGCACCAGACGGAAGGTGGGCCCGGAGACCGACAGCGACGCGGCGATCTCACCGGCCGCGTCGCGCACCGGCACGGCGATGGCCGCCAGCCCCTCCTCGAGCTCGTCGACGGCCTGGGCGAAGCCCAGCACCCGCACCTCGGCGAGTTCGGCCCTCAGCTTGTCGGCGCGGGTGATCGTCCGCGGCGTGAAGGTCTGCAGATCGACCAGGAGGGGCGCCAGCCGTTCCGGGTCGAGCTCGCTCATCAGGATCTTGCCGTTCGAGGTGGCGTGCAGCGGGACGTTCTGGCCCACCCACTGATGCGGCTGGAGCGTCGAGGAGCCGACCGCCTGATCGACGTAGAGCGCCCAGTGGCCGGAGAGCACGGCCACGTTGACCGTCTCCCCGGTGTCCGCCGCCAGCCCGCGAGCGACCGCGCGCGCCTCCTGGACGACGTCCAGTTTGACCGCCGCGGAACCCGCCAGCCGGATCAGGCCGACACCGAGGCGATACTTCCCCCGGCCCTCGATCTGCTCGACGAGCTCGTGCTGCCCCAGTGC
>JBDIAG010000495.1:0-4037 GCA_039812305.1 Actinomycetales bacterium
AAAACTAACAGTACTCCCATCACAGCAACCTTGCCCCACTGACCCGCCAACCATAGCGCCACACTTAGCACTAGAGTGGTGATTGCTGGTAGGAGTCGACGCACTCGTGCAGTTTAGGTAACATCTGACGGTTGAGAAGGTCGCCGCACGGGGCGATCCTCACAAAGCTGCGGAGGACAAGCTGGCCCAGCTGCTCCTGCTGACGAACGCACTGGGGCCCTCGCCCGAGGTGCTCCCGGCACTTGCCCTGTTGACGCACTCCATCCGGGTCCTGCCCGCCGAGCCGGCCGCCCTGATCGACGCACCGTCGGCCGACGCGATCCTGGTGGACGGCCGCCGCGAGCTGGCGGCGACCCGCTCCCTATGCCGGATCCTGCGCACCACCGGCATCTCCAGCCCCCTGCTGGTCGTCCTGACCGAAGGCGGGCTGGCCGCGGTGAGCGCCGACTGGGGCATGGACGACGTCCTTCTCGACGGCGCCAGTCCGGCCGAGGTCGAGTCCCGGCTGCGAGTCGCGATGGAGCGGTTGCGCGCCGCCAGCCAGGACGAATCCGATCTGGACGAGATCCGCGCCGGCGATCTCGTCATCGAGGAGTCCGCCTACACCGCCCGGCTGCGGGGCAAGGCGCTCGACCTGACCTATAAGGAGTTCGAGCTCCTGAAGTTCCTCGCCCAGCATCCGGGTCGGGTCTTCAGCCGGGCCCAGTTGCTGCAGGAGGTCTGGGGCTACGACTACTTCGGCGGCACCCGCACCGTCGACGTGCACGTCCGCCGCCTGCGCGCCAAGCTCGGCAGCGAATACGAGCAGCTGATCGGAACCGTCCGCAATGTGGGCTATCGGTTCGTGCCTCACGGCGACGCGCCGGCCCGCGCGGGCATCTCCTGAAGGCGACGTCTCTCGAGCAGCCACCTGTTCGCGCGTTGACCAGGTATGTGTCGAGCAGCCGGCGATCGCTGGCTGCTCGGCCGACAACCGGTCGACGCGCGAACAGCTGGTCGATCGAGCAGCCGTTCGCGCCGACCGGATCCCGACAGAGAGCCGACCCAGGGGGACGCCTCCGGACTCGTTCGTCCCAGGTCGGGTGTGATGCTGGCCCCCCGACCAGTGGGCTACCCCCACGGCGCGGCCTTCGCCATCCACCTCGCCAACGACAGCAGAGATAGCGCGACCGAGGAGAACGGCGCCGCGCGGGCGGCGCAAAGCCCCGAGGAACCGCCCTCGAGGAGCACTACTCTTGGACGGGTGAGCGAGCAACGGACCACCACAGTCGCATCCCTGCCCGCCGAGTCGGTCCCCGCTGTCCTGTCCCTCCTGGACGAGGCCGAGCGGGTCGACGGCGCGCGCGCCCTCTCCGAGCAGGCCGAACTCGCCCTGCGCAATCACCGGGAGTCCGCGACGCATCTCGGCGCCTTCGACGGTGATCGGTTGGTCGGTTACGTGCAGGTGGCCGACGGTCCCCAGGTCGTGGCCGAGGGTGTCGTTGATCCGGAGCATCGCCGCCGCGGCATCGGTTCCGCGCTGCTGTCGGCCGCCAAGTCCGCGGCGAACGGCCCGCTGTACGTCTGGGCGCACGGCGGCGGTGAGGGCGCTCGGGGGTTGCTGACCGGCGGGGGCGCCACTCGCGTGCGCCGGCTGTTGCAGATGAGCCGCGAGATCGACCCGCTGAGCGTGCCGATGGCCACCCTGCCGGACGGCGTGCGGATCCGTCCGTTCGTGATCGGCCAGGACGAGGAGGCGCTGCTCCAGGTCAACGCCGCCGCCTTCGCCGACCACCCCGAACAGGGGCGGATGTCGCTCGCCGATCTCAACGACCGGATCGCGGAGCCCTGGTTCGACCCCGCAGGCCTGCTCCTGCTGGAGACCACCGATACCGGTGAGCTGCTCGGCTTCCACTGGACCAAGGTGCACCCGGCCACCGACGGACAACCCGCCGTCGGCGAGGTCTACGTCATCGGCCTGGCCCCCGAAGGCCAGGGCCGGGGACTCGGCCGGACTCTCGTCGTGATCGGCCTGGCCCACCTGGCCGGCCCGAAAGCCACCCCGCAGGGCCCGGTCTCGCAGGTCATCCTGTACGTGGAGGCCGACAACGCCTCGGCCCTGGCGATCTACACCGGGCTGCGGTTCTCCATCAGCCACGTCGACGAGCAGTACCTCCTCGGCTGACCGGAGAAGGCCGGTCAGGCAGAGCGAACGTGGTCCGCTGCACCCGGCGGATACCGAGCGCGACCTGAAGCCGTTGGCTCGGCGCACGCGCCCGGCGACGCCGGGACGACCGGTGCTCGGGGCGGGCGCAGCGGGTCAGCCGGCCCGGTGTTCCTCGCTGGCGAGCCTGATGCAGACGCCGACGACGCGCATCGCCTCGACGACCTCCTCCAGCGGCGGACGGGTTGGCGCGATCCGGATGTTCGTGTTGCCCGGGTCGTCGCCGCCGGGATAGGTGGCGCCGGCGGGAGTGAGCTTGACCCCGGCCTCGGCGGCGAGGGCGATGACCCGGTCGGCCACCGGATCGACGGTGTCGAGACTGACGAAGTAGCCACCCCGCGGCAGGCGCCAGGTCGCGTAGCCGCCGCCACCCTCGCCGAGGACCTCGGTGAGCTGATCCTCCACCGCCTGGAACTTGGGCGCGATCAGGGCCGCGTGGTCGCGCATCAGCCCCTCGATGCCGTCCGGGTACCCGGTGAGGAAACGGACGTGCCGGGCCTGCTCGATCTTGTTCGGCCCGATGCTCTGGGCGTTGAGCAGCTTGGTCAGCCAGGCGAGGTTGCCCAGCCCGGTGGCCAGGAAGCCCAGCCCGGCGCCGGCGAACGTCACCTTGGAAGTGCTGGCGAAGACGAACGGCCGGTCCGGGTTGCCCGAGTCCGCGCAGAGGCTGATGAAGTCGACCCGCTCGTCCGGGGTGTCGGTGAAGTGGTGTCCGCGATAGGCGTCGTCGGCGAAGATCCGGAAGTCAGGCGCCGCGGTCACCATCCGGGCCAGCTGAGCCGCCTTCTCCCGGCTGATCGAGTCACCGGTCGGGTTGGAGTAGGTGGGGACGAAGAGCATCCCCTTGACGCTGGGGTCGCCCACCAGCTCCTGGATCGCCGAGACATCCGGCCCGTCGGCCTCCATCGCCACGGTGACCAGCTCGAAGCCCACGGTCTGGGCGAGCAGGAAGTGCCGGTCGTAACCGGGCACGGTGACGATGAGCTTGGGCTTCTGGCCGCCGAAGGCCCAGCCGCCCTCGCCGCCGGGCACGCCGTGCAGCATCGCGAACGCGAGCACCAGGCCCTGCAGTTCCAGCGAGGAGTTGTTCCAGACCAGCACGGTCTCGGCCGGCACCCCGAGGTAGTCGGCGAACAGCGCCCGCGCGGACGGCAATCCGGCCACTCCGCCGGGGTAGTTCCGCAGCTCGATCCCGTCCACCACGGTCTCGGTCACGGCCTCTAGCAGGCCGTTGCTCAGATCGAAGTCGGCGTCGCTGGGCTGGCCGCGCTGCAGGTCGAGCTTGAGCCCCTGCGCCTTGACGTCGGCGTAGGCGGCCTGGGCGGTCTCGAGCGCACTGGACACGGATGATTCGGTGGGCATGCCCCAACCCTAATCTGCCCTCTCCCCCGTCGCCCCCTCGCTCCCGCTGCCGGGGGATTTCGGCGTTTCCGTAGAGCGGACGACCCGTCCCGTCCCGCGACTGACATGATTGGGCCATGAGCACCCCGGCGCGCGATCGAACGGCACCCCGGCCGGCCACGGTGAACGGGACGAGTGGTCAGCTGGCCCGTACCCCTCGCTCGTCCGCCCCGCGGGTGGCGGCTCCGCCGCGGCCGGCCATCCCGCCGGCTTCGGCCGATGCCTCTGGTGAGGAATTGCCGGCCGACCGCTTCCTCGACCGCGAGATCAGCTGGCTGGCGTTCAACGAGCGGGTGCTGCAACTGGCCGAGAACGAGAGCATCCCGCTGCTCGAGCGGGTCCGGTTCTGCGCGATCTTCGCGTCCAACCTGGACGAGTTCTTCATGGTTCGCGTCGCCGGGCTGAAGCGCCGGATCGCGACCGGCCTGGCGGT
>JBDIAG010000496.1:0-4035 GCA_039812305.1 Actinomycetales bacterium
GTCGACGAGTTCCACACCTACAAGAACCTCGACACGATCTCCCGGATCCCCGACGCCCGCATCGACGGCTCACTGCGCTCCACCGACATGGCCATGAAGCTCGCCTACCTCCGCGACCGGCACGGCGCGCGGGTGGTCACCGTCGCCACCGCAACGCCGATTGCGAACTCCATCACCGAAGCCCACGTCATGCAGAGGTACCTGCGACCCGACCTGCTGCGCGAGGCCGGCGTTGAAGCGTTCGACGCCTGGGCGGCGACCTTCGGCGTCACCACCTCTGAGATGGAGATGGCACCCCAAGGCGGCAGCTTCCGACTGAAGACCCGGTTCGCGCGCTTCCAGAACGTGCCCGAAATGCTGCGCATGTGGCACGTGTTCGCGGACGTCAAGACAGCCGAAGACCTCAACCTGCCCACCCCGGAGCTCAAGACCCGAGCCGACGGGCAACGCGCCCCGCACACCGTCGCGATCGCCGCGCCGTCCGTCGTTCTCGACTATGTCGAGCGCCTCGGAGAACGAGCCGAAGCGGTCGCCAACCGTTCGGTCACACCCGACGTCGACAACATGCTGAAGATCTCCACCGACGGCCGAAAAGCTGCCCTCGACTACCGGATGATCGACCCCGACGCGCAGCCAGAGGACGCTCCCGCGCTCGAGACCATCGCGGATACCATCGCCCGCATCCATCACCAGAACAAGGACAACCGGTACCAGGACACCCGCACCGGAGAACCTTCACCGGTGCCGGGTGCCCTCCAGCTCGTCTTCCTCGACCTCGGCACCCCGAAGGATGACCAATGGAACGCGTACGACGAGCTCAAGCTGCTCCTCACCGCCCGAGGGGTGCCCGAGGCGAGCATCCGATACATCCACGAAGCGAAGAACGACAAGCAGAAGGCCAGCATCTTCAGCGCCGCCCGTGAAGGACGCATCGCGGTGCTCATGGGCTCCACCACCCGGATGGGTGTGGGAACCAACGTGCAAGCGCGGGCAGTGGCGCTGCATGACGTCGACTGCCCGTGGCGGCCCGCCGACGTCGCCCAACGACACGGACGCATCCTGCGGCAGCTGAACCAGAACAGCGAAGTGGAGATCTACCAGTACGTCGTCACCGGCACATTCGCGGCGTACATGTGGCAGACCATCGAACGCAAAGCACGATTCATCTCCCAGGTGATGCGTGGCCGGCTCGATGTCCGCGAGATCGAAGACCTACCCTCGGACGTCCTCAGCGCGGCGGAAGCCAAAGCACTCGCCAGCGGTAACCCCCTGCTCCTGGAGCGGTCCGTCGCGCTCAACGAAGTGGGGCGCCTCGAACGGCTCGAACGAGCATGGCACCGCAACCAGACCACCGTGCACGCCACCGCGAAGGGCCTGGAGCGGCGCATCGATCAGCTGCAAGCCAACATCTCCGCTTACCAACAGGCCCTCGCACGTGTGCACGACCTCTCGGGCGACCGATTCCACATGACCATCACCCAACGCGCGTGCACGACCCGCACCGCGGCCGCCGCGTCGCTGGCTCAATGGGCGCGCAACACCGGGATCCAGTACGCCCGGCCGCACGAGGAACGTGCGCGTGGGCAGGTCGGCGAAATCTCCGGGTTCACGGTGACCGCCCGCACCCGATCCGTCCTGGGAAACCCTGTCGTCGTGTTTCAGTTCGAGGGCATCCCCGAGACGGAAGTCCGAGTTCCGACCGAGCACGTGCTCGACGGGGACGGGGTCGGCGTCATCCGCCAGATCGAGAACCGCCTCAGCTCACTCCCGGATCGGATCAGCAAAGCGCAGCTCGAGCTCCAGGAGCATCAGCGCAGCCTGGAGGACGCCCAGCGCTCCCTCACCACCCCGTTCAAGCACACCGAGCAGCTCGGCGCGGCACGGGGAGCCCTCGCCGCCGTCGACGCGCAGCTCGCCATCCCCGCGGCACTTCCCGAACCCGCCCCCGCCCCTCACAGACCCGAACACACCGCCTATCCAGAGACCGGCCCTCACTCGCCCGGACCGGGCGACACTGGCCCAAGCTGGAACCGATGACCGTACGGAGGAGAACCTATGGAACTGACCACTGAGCAGGCCGACGAGCTGATCGTCAACACCGCCCTCGCCGCGATGTACCACAACGACGACTACGCGGCGCTCGACGAGTCCGCCGGCCTCCACGCGGCCGTCACCGCCGCGCTGGAGCCCCTTGTCGACGTGGAGATTACCGCCGACGAACGGGAGTCGCTGCGCGTGCTGTGCGCGCGGGCGATCGCCGACCCCACAGCGTGGCGGCTCACCTTTCTGGACACCGTCCTCGGCGCCACCCCCGACGCCCCGTAGCCCGTGAGCGACCAGGCACCCCACGAACCCGAGGACGCGGCCGCGCGTGCGCGGCAACGTGCGCGGGCCTACCGTGAGCGGAACAAGGAGCGGCTGAAGGCGTACAAGGCTCAGTGGCGCGCGGAGAACCCCGAGAAGCACAGAGAACACGTCCGCCGCAGTGCACAGCGGAAGAAGGAGCTCGCCGCCCGCGCATCGAGTCGGCGCGCATCCCAACAGAAGTGGGAAGCAGCAAACCGCGACCACGTTCGCGAGTACCGTGCCCAATGGCGTGCCGCGAACCTCGACAAAGTCAGAGCTCAGCAACGAGCCTCCTACGCCCGCCGCAAGGACGCCGTCGCGCAGCGGTCCAGAGAGGATCGTGACCGCCACCCCGACAAGTACGCCGCAAACCTCGAGCGAGCCAAACTCTGGCGCAAGAACAACCCGGAGAAGGTCGCCGAGTATGCGCGCGAGCGCCGCAAAGACCCCGAGAAGTACGCTCAACAACTCCGGGCCAACAGGGAGGCGAAGCGCCTGCAACGCCGCCTCGCCGCGCTGAACCTGCCCGCCCCGATCAAGCACCGAGCCAGCGCGGCCGAGAAGCGGACCAACGAACGCAACGCGAACGTCTTCTTCACCTCCGCGCAAGCGCGCACCTGGCACCACCAGTACGCGATCCTCCACCAGGAGCTACACCGCATCCTGACCACCGAACATCACGCGCTGCGCGAGGCCGCCGCACGCGCCAACGCCGCCCGCCAACGTGCCGGCCTCCCGGCCGCCGACGTCGCCACCGCCATCAGCGCACGCGCCGTTGAGCGCGTCCTCGACGACGGCGCGCGGGCCACCGCCCTCACATCCGCCGATATCGCGCGTGCGGTGCAGTCCGTCCACGCACAGATGCTTCGAGAACAGAAGCAGCACCAAGAGCAGTCGTTCCGCGCCGCGCTGCGGCTGCGTGTGCGACGCAACACCGCCGCACTGATCCGGGAAGCCGAGATCGAGAACACCGCCCGCGCCCAGGTCAGCAAGGCGAAGCTGCCCCTGGACCTCGCCGCCCACATCATCGCGTTTCACCAGCTGAAAGACCAGCTCCCCACCGACCTGCTCACCCAGAAGGACGCGGCCCGCGTCATCGCGCACGTGCGCGAACAGAACCTCAGCCTATTCGTCGAAGACACCGGCCCCACACGCGTCGGCCCCGAGCTCGACGGCCCCACCCTCACCCGGTAGCGCCAGGCGTCGACCGTCTGGTCACCGCGCTGCGCCACACCATGGTGTTCACCGTGCCCCGGTCACCGATCCACTCCACGCACACGACCCGGTCATTCCACCCCGTCGCGTGAGCGGCGATGCGCTCCGCCGGCCGATCCGGCCAGCTCACCCACGCCCACACCGGAGGTTTCTCCCGCGTCCACCTCACCGGATCCGGGCCAAACGCCTGCTGCGGCAACGTGCACGGCGCCGCCGGCATCTCGTTGAAGATCCGTTCGCGCATCTGCGCGTAATGCTCCTGATACCGCCGGTTCTGCGTCACTGACCGGACACCCCTCTCTCCGGCCTCTCACAGACTACGACCCCACGCCGACGCTGCGGCGGGCGCCGCCCCTGGCGGCGGGGGAGCCGCTGCGCGGCCCGGACTTTCATCCCTATGGGTGTCGGGGACCTCCGAGCCTAAACCGGCTCTGTCGCTCCGTTCCCTCCGAACGCTCCTTATCCTCCCTCCCT
>JBDIAG010000497.1:0-4035 GCA_039812305.1 Actinomycetales bacterium
TGCCGACGGCACTGGCGATGTCGTCGACCGTCGTCGACTCGAAGCCGTTGGCGACGAAGAGATGTCGAGCCGCGGAGACGATCTCCGTGCGCACCGCGGCCCGTTGCCGTTCCCAGATGGAGGGACCACCGTGATCCATAGCCTCATCATATAGTGACAGTATGGCACTCAGTGCCACAGCGGCGTACAGTGCCGACATGGCCACGAAGCTCTCCACCCAGACCGTTCTCATCACCGGCGCCAGTTCGGGCATCGGTAAGGCGTTCGCGTTGGCACTCGCCGAACGGGGCGCCGACGTCGTTCTGGTTGCCCGCCGGATGGACCGTCTCGAGGCTCTCAAGAACCGGATCGAGCGGGACCACGGCGTGCACGCGGTCGCGATCGCCGCTGATCTTTCTCTGCCGGACAGCGTGGCCGAGCTGCATGCCGCCGTGCAGAAGCAGGGAATCGCGGTCACCAGCCTGGTCAACAACGCCGGCTTCGGCACCTGGGGAGACTTCGTCCACGAGGACGCCACCCGGCTTGCCGATGAGATAGCGCTGGATGTGTGCGCGCCTGTGCAGCTCACCCATGCGTTCCTGCCGGCGTTGCTGGCGGCGGACCACGGTTTCCTCGTCAACGTGACGAGCATGGCGGCCTATCAGCCAACGCCCCGCATGGCCGTCTATGGTGCGGCCAAAGCCTTCATGTTGAGCTTCACGGAGTCACTGTGGGCAGAGTTGCGCGGATCCGGCCTGACGGTCTTCGCGCTTTCCCCCGGAGCAACCTCCACCGAATTCAACGACGTCGTTGGTACTGACAACGCGACCGCCGGAGCCCGGATGCGCAGCCCCGAGGACGTGGTCGGCACCGCGCTCAACCATCTGCGCAGGCGCAATCCCGGCCCGAGCGTTATCGATGGCCAGGCAAACCGTGCTGCCGCGACCTTCGGCAAGTTCGTCAGTCGACGTGCAGCCGTGACCTATATGCACCGCATGACCGACCCCGCCCGACACGCAGGCGCCAGCGACGCCTGAACCCCCGATCCCGCTCCAGCGGGGCACCGCACCGGCCTGCTCGATCCCGTTCCGTGCGGTGCGGTCGGCGCGGTGATCCCGCGGCTTCCAGGTGCTGTCATCCCGCGTTCCGGCGCAGCACGAGACCCGCGACGACCGCGATCGCAGCCAGCACACCGAGCGGCGGTCCGAACGGCAGGACGAAGCCGATCCAGAACACCGCCTGCGCCACGATGAGCACGAGCCCGCTGATCGCCCCGAACGTCGCGGCAGACGGGATCCAGAGCAGGACGGCGGCGAGTACGGCCAGCGAGCAGACCACCGCGAAGGCGACCATCAGGACGGTCGGCGACACGCTCAGTCCCCATCGTTCGAACAACCCCGCGTCGTAACTGGGATAGCCCCACAGCTGCCAGACGCTGCCGGTCCGGGCGTAGTGCACGGCTCCGATCGCCGCCGGAATGCCGAAGCCGAGCCCGGCGAAGGCGAGCAGGGCGGCCCCAATGCGAAAGGCGACGCCAGCCATGCCCGACTCTAGCGTCGATCTTGACCAGTCCGACAGGGCCCGGCCCGAAGGCACGCCCTCTCCTGTCCGTCTGGCGTCGTACTCCACAACGTGGAGATGGCTTTCCGCTCTCCGCGTCCGTGAAACCCCTCATCTCCCGACCGTGTTTGAGCATCTCCCATCGAGCCGAACTGCTCGCCGCTTACGCCGCTGGGTGCCTGTTGCGGGAGTAGAACCGTTCGCTGCTGTCGAGCAGTCGTTGCTGAAGGGAGGTGTTGTAGGACACCGCCGGGGTGTCGGCCTCGACGTTCTTGACGAAGTATCTGCTCGTCACGCCGTTCAGCGCTGGATCGGTGGCCAGTCGCAGCGCGGCGGCGGCTCCCTGCTCCGGGGTGAGCATGGTGCGGCGGATCAGCGCGCGGTAGGGGCGCAGCATCCTGGGGATGAGGTCGTCGATGATCCCTGTGGCGACGATGCCGGGGTGCACGGCGTTGATGGTGACGCCGTCGTTCGCGAGCGTGCGGGCGAGCGCGTATCCCGGCCATCAGGGTGAGCAGTTTCGCGCGTGCGTACGCCTGGAACGGCACGAAGCCCTCTGGTGGGTTGACTCGGGCCAAGTCGTCCAGTTGAGTCGGGTCGATGGTGGCGGGCCGGACTCGACCGACGAGCTTGATCTGCCGGGTGTCGCGAACGGTGTCCGAAAGCACGTTCACCACTCGCGCCCGCCCGTTCCGGATCGCCGGTTTGAGGAGGGACATCATCCCGTAGGCGGCCAGGTAGTCGACCGCGACGTGCAGCTCGATGCCGTCGGGGTTCACCCGGTGCTCGGAGAAGTGCGCGCCGGCGTTGTTCACCATGATGTGCACCGCTTTGTGCCTCTCGCCGATCTGCCCTGCGGCGGCGAGCACCCCGTCGCGCTCGGAGAGGTCCCCGACGATCACCTCCAGACCACCCTTGCCTCCGCGGGCGACCTGATCCTGGAGCGCCTCTGCGCGCGCCGCGGTGCGGGCGACGGTCACGACGTGCGCGCCCATGCGAGCCAGCTCGAGGGCGATGACAGACCCCATCCCCCCAGTCGCGCCGGTGACGACGGCCACTTTCTCCGCCAGGGCCGCCGCGGTCATCGACGGACTCTCGGGTAGCCACGCACGAATCGAGGGCTTTCCGCTTCCTGGACAAGGAAGTCGGCCAGGTCGGCACGGCCGATCGAGTCCCACAGTCTGATCGGCAGGTGCTCGTCGACCTGGTACTTCCCGATCGCGGGAGTGTTCTTCAACGCCGGCGGGCGCACGATCGTCCACTCCAGGTCACTGCGCGTGATCAGTGGCTCCATCAACTCCTTATCCTTCATCTTCTCGCCGACCCCCGCCCACACGGCGTGCGCGTACAGAGACCGGTCGTGCGACTCCAGCACCCCGTGCGCCGACACCACGATCAACCGCGACACCCCGGCCGTGACCATCGCGGGCACGGTCGAGCTGATCGCGTCGGTGCATACCGACGTTGGCCCCTTATCTGCGCCGCCGAGCGCACTGATCACCACATCCGCCCCTGCGAACACCGAGGCGAGGGTGTCCTGATCCGCGAGATCGGTCCATACCGCCTCGGTCACCCCGTCGAAGTAGCCCGCCCGCCGCACCACGGCAACGACATCGTGCCCACGTTCCGACCCGGCCGCCACCACCTGCCGACCCGTCGCTCCGGTTGCGCCCAACACCGCTATCCTAAGACTCTGTGGAACATCTTGTCTCATAGTGCTCAGTGTGGCATCGTGTCGACTGTGAGTCAACCTGTCTCACAGTGGTACTCGACGGCCGGGAGGATCCAGGATGAAGACCGACCCCCGCTTCGTGCGCAGCAGAGAGGCCCTCCTCAATGCGGCACGCGAGCTGCTGCTGAGCCAAGGCCCCGCCGCCGTCACTCACGCCTCGGTAGCCGAGCGCGCAGGCATCGGGCGCGCGACCGTCTACCGTCACTGGCCGCGTGCAGATCAGATGCTTGCCGAGGCGATGGCGACCGTCCCACTGCCTTTCTTCGACGCCCCGACCACTCCCACGCGCGAGTGGCTGCGTGCGGAGCTCACCGCAATCGCCCGCCAGCTCGAACTCGACGACGTTCGCGCCGTCACAACGACCCTCGCCAACGCGGCACTGTGGGACACCGACATGGATGCTCGTCGAGGACGATTCGCGCACGTGTTGGCCGACCGTCTCGCCCGCGCGCTCACCGAAGCTCAGGACCGCGGGGAACTCACCCTCCACGCTCCCGCCTCAGCAGCCGCAGCACTTACGCTCGGCCCCATCTACTACAACTCCACGATCGGACACAACACCACGGACCAGACGCTCATAGACGCCGCCATCAATGCTCTCGGCGACTGGCGGAGCGCCCGCGACAGCCGTCGTTGAAGCCGAGGCACGACTCGAACGTCGAAGAGTCGGCGGACTTTCCGCTGAACGAGCGTGCGTTTGGAACGCTGGTCACGATCGAGAGCGTGCACATGCCTCCGACAATCGTGCCGTCTTTCCGCACATC
>JBDIAG010000498.1:0-4008 GCA_039812305.1 Actinomycetales bacterium
GCTAGCCGCGGTCGGGCAACCACCCAGTCCGGGCTGGGGAAGGTCGGGATTCGGTGGAGGAGCGATCGAGCTTCCGCGGGAAACTCTCCGAGCACAGCTCGCGTCATCTTGTAGTCGGGGAACACCGAGAGGAATCGGCCGAACAGCCCTGCGCGGGAGAGCAGTTCCTGGAGTTCGAGGCGGGAGAAGGTGCGCGCCGGCCCAGGCTGCGGGTAGTCCTCGATCGAGTCGAAGATGCGCCCGGTGTGATCCTCCGGCGCTCCGACCAGGTACTTGACCCCCAGCTTGTTCTCGATCGCCAGGATGAGACGCCCTCCGGCTCGCAGCCGACGGGCCGCCGAAGCGAGGAAGTCGAGGTACGGTGCGGGGTCCGCCGAACCCCCTCCCACGTATTCCAGGACGCCGACCACGATGACCAGGTCGTACGCGTCCACAGCCGGGACGTCGTCGATCTCACCGACGAAGACCTCGACATTGGCCAGATCGCGGGTACGTTCCCGCGCAACCGCCGCCCGCGCGGGAACGGGCTCGAGGGCGTCGACGACGGCGCAGACCTCGCCGAGGTATCGGGTGACTGCCCCGCAGCCGGCACCGATCTCGAGCACTTTGGCATCAACCGGCAGGTCCAACGACCTCAGAATGTTCGCTCGCGCCGGAGCCAAGTGGTAGTTGGTGGGCCAATCCGTCGCCATCCTGATCAGTTCATCGCTGAACGCACTGATGTCGTCGGCCTCGTGGACCAGCATGAGGAGCTTCTCCTCCGCACCGTCCGTATAGTTCGACTTCGGGTCACGAAGCAGGATCCAGCCGTTGCCCTGGCGCTCACCGTTATGGCGAACCGGAGTGTCCTGGCTGACGGGCATTGGGCCTCCCACTGCGTGCTGTGTATACCACCGGCGTGCAGGACCGGGATCGGAGCAACGGCTGCCGATCCTACTGGTTGAGCCATCGCCGGCGGCCGCTGGCTCAAGCACCTTCCTCAGTTCGTCCGGCAGCACCGCGTGGTCCACCAGCGTCGACATCCCGGTCGAGCGACCGGGTATCCGGCACCAAGCACCCCGGTCAACGTCGCCCTGATCCAGGCGCCGCCGATCTGTGCCGTCGCGGCGCGGCTTTCCCCCAGCCCGCCGCCAAGATGGTTGGATGCGATGCGTGTCGGAATTGGAACGTGTCGCCGAACTCGAACGCCGACTCGCGGAGTCGACCGCGACGCTGGCCGTCGCCCAGCAGCGGGAGGCCCTGGCGACGCGGCGGGTCGAGTTGCACCGCGCCCTGAGCGAAGGGGCCACCCGTGCCCTGGTGCAGGCGGAGCAGGTCGTGGCCGAACTGCGGGCGCTTCAGCGCCCAGAGCCCGTCCAGGCAGCACCGGACGACCCGGGACGCGCGGAACTCCTCGCGCAGATCGAAGAGCTCCGGCACCGCACAGCGCTGCTGGAGGCCGAATTGGAACGCACCCGAGCCACACTCTCGTGGCGGGTCACGACGCCGCTACGCGGGGCGCGCGGGCTGCAACGGCGGGTCTCCGGGCTGCTGCGACAGCCCATGGGCGAGGGGTAGCCTCAGATGCGATTGCGACTGGTCCATCCGTCCGCAGGCAATCGGTTCATGCGCGACATCCTGGATGCGATCGCGTACGAGGCCCGGCAGCTGGGCGTGGACGCCGCTGTCGTCGATGACTCCTTTCCCGACGGCGACGACGTCGCGTACGTGACGATCCCCCACGAGTATTTCGCGACAACGGACAAGAAGCTCTGGCCGAGCCGCCGGCAACTCTCGCGCACGATCGCGCTGACCGTGGAGCATCCGGGCACGAACCACTTCGAGATCAGCGAGCAGCAGTCCCGGCGCTGCGCGATGGCATTCGACATCAACCGGGACTCGACGCAGGAGTTGCGCCGCCGGGGGCGATCGGCCGAACACTTCCAGATCGGGTACACCCGTGCCTGGGACGCCCGGCAGCCTGGGACGACCCGCGATATCGACGTCCTCTATCTGGGCGGCAAGGACGGGCGCCGCGACAAAGCGCTGGCGCAGGCGGCCCCGTACTGGTGGGATCTGCGCACCCGGCTGGTGATCGCGCCGGTGATGCCCCACTCCGCAGCGTCCGAGGATTTCCCAACCGGCCGGGCCAAGTTCGGGCTGCTGTCACGCAGCACGCTCGTGGTCAACATGCATCGGATGTCGTCAAGGTGTCTCGAATGGGTTCGGGTCATGGAGGCGATTTGTAACGGAGCCCTCGTCGTCTCCGAGCATTCGAGCGATGCGGCACCTTTCGTGGCCGGAAGGCACTACATCTCCACCGAGCTGGACCACCTCGGGTTAATCGTGCGCGGACTCCTGGAGGACCCCGCGGAGGTCGCTCGACTTGCCGCGCAGGCGGAGGTGTTCGTCCTCGAGCACCTGCCGATGTCAACCTCGGTCGAGCGACTCGTCGACGCCGCGGCCGAGCTGGTGACGACGCCGGGGACGGTGCCCGCACTCCACGACATTCCGGAGGCGCCCGGCTACCAGCCGCCCACGCCCGGGTGGCCGGCCGCGGTGACGCAGACCGAGCTGCTGGCCGCCTCCCTGCGGCGTCTGGAGACCGGGCTCATGCGCACTCAGCGATCGCTGGCCGAACTCTCGCTGCGTCTGGACGGGGCCACGGACCGCCCGACCGAAACCCTGGAGACGCCCGCCTACGCGGTGACCGAGCCGACGGTGAGCGTGATAGTCCCGCTGTACAACTACCAGCACCACATCGTGGAGGCCCTGGGCTCTTTGGCGGCCACGACCGAGGTCGCGTTCGACGTGCTGATCTGGGACGACGCCTCGACCGATGCGTCCTATCAGGTCGCGGGCGACTATCTGCTGGCGCATCCCGGTCTGCCCGCGAAGATGATCCGCGGCGCGGTGAACCGCGGGCTGTCGGCGACTCGCAACCAGTTGCTGCGCCATTCTCGCGGTGCGTATGTGTTCAACCTCGACGCCGACAACGGGGTCTTCCCCACGTGTCTGTCGCGTCTGGCCGCAGCGCTCGACGAGCATCCGGAGGCCGCCTTCGCCTACGCACCGATCGCGACTCGACGACTCGGTGAGTACGTGGGGCTCCTCAGCGAGCATCCCTGGATGCCGGAACTGTTCCGGCGCGGCAACTACATCGACGCGATGGCGATGATCCGGCGCAGTACTGTGGAGCGCTTCGGCGGCTGGGACGAGTCGATGCTGCACGGCTGGGAGGATTTCCAGCTCTGGGTGCGCCTCGCCGAGGCCGGCTGCACGGCCGCCTTCGTCCCCCAGGTGCTCAGTTGGTACCGCCTGAGCGAGAACTCGATGCTGATGGGTACGAATCTCGACTCAGTGAGCCTCTGGTCCACCATCCGAGCAGCAGGACCGACGTTGATGGCCGAACGTCCAGCGGGGAAGGGCTGAGCGTCTAGACGGGCCAGCGTTCGAGCCGCATCGGAGCGTCCCAGAACATCCACTCGTACCGGCTCGCGGTCTGGAAGGCGGCGTGCATCCGGGCGAGGGTCTCCGGGGCGGCAGCGGCACCGAGAGCGTCGGCGATCTCGCGGGCCCGGCGGCAGCTCTCGGCGAACTCCACGTCGGCGTAGGTGCCGATCCAGTCGGCGTACGGATGGCCGGTCAGGTCGCCCAGGCGGTCCAGGAGCCGGCTGCCGACGTCCTGGTAGATCCAGTAGCACGGCAGCACGGCGGCCACGAGAACCGGATAGTTGCCCCGGGTCGCCACCGACTGCAGGTAGGACGTGTATGCCAGGCACGTGGGCGAGGGGGTGATGTCCGGGTCGATGCCGTAGGTCTCGTGCAGGGCCCGCTCCACGACGACACTCGTATAGGCACCCTTGGCCCAGAACGCGAGTTCGTCGGTGTCTCCCGCCTGACTCGCCGCCAGCGCCAGCGTCCGGCCGTAGACGGCCAGGTATCGCGCGTCCTGAGACAGGTACTCCACGAAGACTTCTCGTGGCAGGGTGCCGTCCTCGAGCTGTCGCAGCAGGGGAAGGTCGTCGA
>JBDIAG010000499.1:0-4005 GCA_039812305.1 Actinomycetales bacterium
TTAGGGCCTAGGCTGACGGCGTGAGTGCGCGGACCCTGTTGGCAGTGGACGGCAACTCGCTGCTGCACCGCAGCTTCCACGCCAACGCGCGCACCGGATTCACCCTCGCCGACGGACGGCCCGCCTGGGCTGTCCGGGGCCTGCTCAGCCAGCTGGCCGCGGCGGTCGACCGCTCCTGCGCCGATGCCCTCGTCGTCGGTTTCGACGACCCGGACCGAAGCCACCGGCGGGAGAGGTGGCCGGTCTACAAGGCACAGCGCGATCCCAAGCTCGCCGGGTTCGTCGACCAGCTGTGGGTCGCCATCGAGATGCTCCGCCGGCTGGGCGTGGTGGTCTGCGTGCCACCCGGTCTCGAGGCGGACGACGTGCTCGCCTCCAGCTGCGCCTACGGTCGCCGGCACGGCTGGCAGGTCGTCCTGACGACCTCCGACCGCGACTCGTTCAGCCTGGTGGACGACAACACCCGGATGCTGCGGATCCTCAACGGCGGGGTGGAGGCGTCGCCGATGCTCACCCCGCAGCGGCTGCAACTCGTGGCCGGTGTGCCACCCGAGCAGTACCGCGACCTGGCCGCCCTACGCGGCGACCCGTCGGACAACCTGCCCGGCGTCCGCGGCATCGGGCCGCGCAAGGCCGTCGCCCTCCTAGCCGAGTTCGGATGCGCCACGGCGATCTTCGACGACGCGGCGGACGGCGGCCGGCGCTGTGCCCAGGTCGTCGGCACCAAGCTCGCCGAGCGTCTGGGCGAGCCGGCGGCGCGCGAGGCCTGGGAGTTCAACCACGCCGTGATGGCGATGCACGACGACGTGCCCCTCGGGCTCGACCCGGAGAACGGCACCGGCCGGCTGCCCCTGGACCAGGCCCGGGTGACCGAGGTCTTCGACCTCTTCGATCTGTTCCTGCCCAACGGCCTGCGCGCCCTGGCCGCGGCCGACACGCCACCTCCGCGAGCGATCGACCTCGACCCCGCCTGGCAGCCGTGGCGTCGGCCGAGCTCCCCGAGATTCGCGCCACTGCGTGTCCCGGCCGCCCCGAAAGTGGTGCAGGACGCGCTGTTCTGATCGTTTCTGGGACAGACGTCCGGCATGCTCGACGAGCGGGTCGACTGATGGCGTGATGCTATGATGCGTTGATGCGAACGACGCTGGACATCGATGATGCGATCCTGTCCGCTGCCCGTTCGTTGGCCCGGGCCCGGGGCATCTCCCTCGGTGCCGCGGTGTCCGAATTAGCCCGCCGCGGCCTCGGTATCGAGTCGTCCTCCGACGCACGAGTCGACTTCTCCTCCGCGCCCTTCCCGGTGCTCGTCGGCGATCCGGATCACGTGGTGACGCCCGATCTGATTCTCGAACACCGTGACGGCGACTGACCCGGCGGAGCACACTGGCGGGCTCTGGCTCTGCGACGTCAACGTCCTCGTAGCCCTGGCTCTGACCACGCACGTGCATCACCGTCCCGCGCACGAAGCGTTGGCCAGGCACACCGGCACCTGGGCGACCTGCCCGATGACCGAGGCCGCGTTGCTCAGGCTCCTGCTCGATCCTCGCGTCGCGGGCCGGAGCTTCACCACCGGTGAAGTCCTCCGAGTCGCGTCAGGTATGCGCACGCATCCGCGGTGGCGCTGGATCGCCGACGACACCTCCCTGGCGGCGGCAGCCATCGATACCACCGGCCTCCGCGGTCACCGGCAAGTCACGGACTTCCACCTGGTCAACCTCGCGCGCGTCAACGGTGCGCAACTCGTCACCTTCGACGCGGCCATTCAGGCGGGACTGTCACCGCCGGATCGTCGATGGGTGCGAGTCCTGCCGCAGTGACCGTGACCCGGGCGGGGAGCGTCCCTGTGCGGGGCTCCGCCCGTCGGCGTGAAGTCGGCCCGGGCCACGCGGGGAGCGCGGACACCGGGCCGGCCAGACTCACTGCTTGAAGGCGTCCTTCGCCTTCTCGCCGGCCTGCTTGAGGTCCGCAACGCCCTGCTCGGCCCTACCCTCGGCCTCCAGCTGCTCGTCGTCGCTGGCCTTGCCGGCCGCTTCCTTCGCCTTTCCGGCCAACTTGTCGGCGGCGTTCGAGAGCTTGTCTCCGATTCCCACGGCTCCTCCAGTGTGTGGACGTGTGGGCGCGGTCTGCCTTGGCCTCGACCGGCCCGGACACCAGTCGAACACGGGCCCGGGACGCCCGCATCTTGAAAACTGACGGTGTAAGGCGGGCGCTGCCGGACAGCCTCCCCGAAGTCGCGGCGCCGGTGGGTTCCCACGATTCCCGGCCCGTCGATCACCGTTGCTGGAGAACCCGAATCGACCGCCTGAAACCGAACGGGCCCTAGGGTCGGAAGTCGGCCAGGGCCCGGTGCAGGGAACGCAGGTCGTCCCGGTCGGCGGGGGCCTCGACCACGCTCAGCCCGGGACCGAAGCCGGCCACCGCCCGGCGCAGATCGGGGATGGTGTCGACGCGGGTGTGCCGTACACCGAAGCCCGTGGAGAGCCGGGCCAGATCGGCGGACACCGGAGTGCCGAAGATCCGCTCGAACTCGCGCGGGTGCTGTCCGTGTTCCAGGGTGGCGAAGATGCCACCGCCGTCGTCGTTGAGCACCACCACCTGCAGCCGGACGTCGCCGAGCTCCACCCGCGGTATGGCCAGTCCGGCGAGGTCATGCAGGAAGGTCAGATCCCCGACCAGCAGCCGGGTCGGACGCCCGGAGGCGATCGCCACCCCCAGCGCGGTGCTGAGCGTCCCGTCGATGCCCGCCACGCCGCGATTGGCGAAGACCATCGTCCGGTCGGGAACGGCACCGCCGGCCAGGTCGACGTCCCGGATCGGGTTGGACGCACCCAGGACGAGCGCCTCGTCGCCGCGGGTGGCCGCCACCACCTCCGCAGCCACCGCCGGGCCGGTCAGTCGCGGCCAGCCGGACAACGTCCGTTCGATGTGAGTGGCCACCTGCCGACCCGCCTGGCGCCACCGGGCCAGCCACTGCGCGTCCGCACGCCCGCCGCCGACGGCCACCCGCCCGAACACGCGCGTCACCGACCGGCCGGGCCCCGATTCGCCCGGGTGCCGTACGACGTGCACCAGCTCGACCCGCGGGTCGTCCAAGAGCCGGGTCACCGGACGCGACAGCGTCGGCCGGCCGAGCACCACGATCCGCTCGATCTCGTCGGCGAAACCGTCCTCGGAGAGGAGGAGCCGATAGCCGGGGATGAGGTTGGGCCCACCGCGCGATCCCGAGGACGGCTCCGCCAGCAGCGGCCAGCCGGCCGATTCGGCCAGTTCCCGGGCGGCCGGGCCGGCGCCGTCGCCCGCGATCACCACCGTCCGGGCATGTCGGCCGAGCCGGGTGAGACCGCCGCCGACACTGGGGCCGCCGACGAACCTGCCCACGATGCCACTGTCCACATCGGGCAGGACGGCCCGCTCGCCGACATCCGGCTGGAGCGGCTCCTCGAAACACAGATTGAGGTGGACGGGGCCGCCGGAGCGCGGGCCGACCCCGCGGCTGGTCGCCAGCACCTCGCCCACCAGGGACTCCACCGCCGGACCGGTCAACGCGGCCGGTTCCTCGTCCCAGCACCGCAGGGCGACACCGGTGAACAGGCCGGATTGCAGGTCCGAGGTCTGGTTCGCCCAGGTGCCGCGCATCCGGCGGGGCCGATCGGCCGTCAGCAAGACCAGCGGCACCCCGGCATGCCGGGCCTCCATCGCCGCCGGCGCGAGATTGGCCACCGCGGTGCCGGAGGTCGTCACCACCACCGCCGGGCTCTCCGGCGCCGCCCGCCCACAGCCGAGAGCGAGGAATCCGGCGGTTCGCTCGTCGTGGCGCACGTGCAGCCGCAACAGCCCGCGTTCCTCCGCGAGCTGCAGGGCATAGGCGAGCGGGGCGGAACGGCTGCCCGGGCACAGCACCGCGTCGCGGACCCCGGCCGCGATGAGGCTGGAGACCACCCAGCCGGCGGCCGGCACGGATCGACCGAGGGTGGCTTTACCGACGAGTGAGTCACGGACGGCGTC
>JBDIAG010000500.1:0-3994 GCA_039812305.1 Actinomycetales bacterium
ACTCATAAGGCCCCGCAGCCACCGGACCGCTCAGAGTGGTTGCGTACCGGGCCAGCGACAACGCCAGCCCGCGTCGGGTGCCGAGCCGTGGCTGCAACCCGACCCGGTCCTTGAGCCGGGCCTTGACCTTGTCGCCGCGCTGCTCGACCACCCTGTTGCCGAGCATCGATGCCTCGACGCGCGGGGTGACACCGAGGCCGTGCAGGACCCGGGGATCGCCGATGCCGGAACGTTCCAGCAGCAGCACCGATTCGACGGCCCCGCAGGACACCACCACCTCGCGGCGGGCCCGGATGTCGACCAGCCGACCGCGATGCCGGACGCGGGCTCCGGTCACCCGCGGCCGCCCCGCGCCGGGTGAGCCGTCGAAGAGCAGGTACCCGGCCTGGGCTCCGGACACGATCCGCAGCCTCCCGCCGCGGTGGCCGGGGCGCAGCAGCGTCGCCGCGCTGACCCGGCGTCCACGATGGATCGTGCTGGGCGTGCGCCCGATGCGGGCGCCGGTGGCCGCGTTGACGTCGGCCACGGACGGCACCCCGATTCCCTCGGCGGTGGCCAGCACGGCCTCGGTCACCGGATCCCGCGGGGCCTCCGGGCGGGCGATCCGGACGTGCAGCGACGGAGACGTCGACCCCTCCAACTCCCGGAGGATCCGACCGACGTGCGGCCAGCCCCAGCCGGGATTCCCGGCCGTCTCCAGGTCGTCGTAGTCGGCGGCGTCCCCGCGAACGTACATCATCCCGTTGATCGCCGTGGAGCCGCCGATGCCCTTTCCGCGCAGCCAGGTCTCGGCGCCCGCGGGGTAGTGGTAGGCCAGCCGCGGGTCTCGCATCGCCCACAGGAAACCCTTGGGCACCTGTTGCACCGGACGCCACGCCCGGCCGCCGGTCTCCACCAGGACCACGTCGGGAGACGGCTCGTCCGGGAGCTGGTGCGTCAGCCGTCCGGCCAGCGCGCACCCGGCCGCCCCGGCGCCGATCACCAGGACGTCGCACTCCATGCCTCGACCTTAGGGCGCGCCGCGTAGTCTCGCTGTCATGCTCGTCGCCTTCTCCGTCGCGCCGTCCCTGGCCACCGAGTCCCTCGCCCCGGCGGTCGCCCGGGCGATCAGGATCGTCCGGGAGTCCGGTCTGCCGAACCACACCGATGCCATGTTCACCACCATCGAAGGGGAGTGGGAGGAGTGCATGGAGGTCGTCCGCCGGTGCTGTGAGGCGGTCGCGCCGAACGGCGAACGCGTCTCGCTGGTGCTCAAGGCCGACATCCGTCCCGGCCACGACGACATGCTCACCCACAAGGTGGAGCGGATCGAGGCCGAGCTGCGCCCGGGGAGTTGACCCCGCACCAGGCCGTCGCGCTCGTCCTGGCCGGGGTCCTGGCCGGCACTCTCGGCACCGCGGGCGGGATCACCTCGATCGTCTCCTACCCGGCTCTGCTGAGCGTCGGGCTGACTCCGCTGCAGGCCAACGCCGGCAATCTGGTCGCTCTGGTCGCCTGCTGGCCCGCCTCCGCGGTGGCCTCGTGTGGGGAGCTGCGGGTCCTTCGGGGACGGTTACGGCAGGGCCTGCTCGCGAGCCTGGCCGGTGCGGCGGTCGGGACGGTCCTGTTGCTGCTCACGCCCGCCTCGGTGTTCGAGTTCCTGGTCCCCGGCCTGCTCGCACTGGGGTCGATCGCCCTCGCCGTCCAGCCGAGACTGTCGCGGTGGAGCAATCGCCACGGCGGCGTCCACCGGTTCGCCGCTCCGGTGGCGATCGCGGTCATCGGCCTCTACGGCGGCTACTTCGGGGCCGGCGCCGGGATCATGCTGCTGGCCACCAGCCTCGTCCTGCTGACGCCCCGGCTGCCCGAGGCGAACGCCGCGAAGAACATGTTCGTGGGAGTGTCCGCCCTGGCGTCCGCGGCGGTCCTGGTCTGGTTCGGCGACGTGCCGTGGCCGCAGACGGCGGCGATGGCCGTCGGACTGTTCCTCGGCAGCCTGCTCGGGCCCCGGCTCGCCAGGTCGCTGCCCCAGGAGGTCGTCCGCTGGTGCGTCGTCATGCTCGGTCTCGGCGTCGCGCTCCGGCTGGCGCTGCCGTAGACCTGCAGATGAACGTGCGGGTGAACCTGCGTCAGGGTGCGTGATCGCGCCCCCTGCTGCAGGATCACCCGTCGGATCAAGGGTCGGATTGGCGCCACGGCCCTGCACCGGCACATCACGCCCGTGCACCGCCACGTCACGCATGGGGGTGCACTGCTGGCAGGCGCAGATTCCGCACTTCCAACCCCGCGCCCGAAGCAACCGATATTGGAGCCGAGGATTCGGGCGCGCCGCTCGGAGGCGTCCGGCCAGCTGGGCGAAAGGCACCCGGGTCAGAAGCCGATCCGGCCGGTCTCGGTGAGGTCGGTGCGGGTGAGGATCAGCTGGGCGCTGTTGCCGGTGTAGTCGGTGCACAGCACGGCGAGCCGTTGCGGTGCGGAACCGCTCGAGACAGGCACCGCCCGCACCGGCTGGCAGGTGCCGGTATTCAGTACCGAGGGTCCGCCGAGTTTGCCGTCCCGGCCGACGGTGAAGCCGAGAATCCTTCCGCCGCCGTCCTTCTCGTTCCAGCCGGCTTCACTCCACTCGTTGACCGGGAGGATCGCGGTGGACGAGCCCGGCAGGAAGCTGAAGGCGCGCGACGTCGTCTGCACCTCGGAGTAGGCGTTGAGCCGCTGGTAGACGTCCAGCGCCTTCGGGGCGTTCGGGTCGGAGATGTCGAAGGTGGAGACCTGCAGCCCGCCGGTCGCGCCGTTCTCGTCCCCGGACTGGCCGACGCCGAGGAGGCGCTCGTGGCCGATCGGGTGCAGGTACTGCGAGAAGCCGGGCACCTTGAGCTCACCGGTGACTCGCGGCGTGGCCGGGTTCGACAGATCCACCACGTAGAGCGGGTCGGTCTGCCGGAACGTGACCACGTACGCGGTGTCGTCGAACCAGCGCACCGACTGGATCCGCTCTCCCTTGCCGAGCCCGTCGACCGACCCGGTCAGCACCAGCCGGTCCCCCTTCTCGACCATGGTGGAGACCGCGCTGTCGGTGAGCGGCAGCGCCTCTGCCGACATATCCGGCGCCGTGGCCGCCGAGTTATTCGCCGCCGAGTCATTGGCCGTGGAGTCGTCGGGGGCGGAGCCGTCGGTCGCGCCGGGCTGGCTCAGCGTCCGGGTGGTCGCGACCCGGAGGACGCCGTCGCGGGCCGAGAAGGCCCACTGGCCGATCACCGTGCCACGCACCTCCCCGGAGGCGACGTAGCGCGTCCGGTCGGCGGAGGTGGTGTCGAAGGCGTGGATCTCGGTCTGCTCGGAATCCGTACGCGAGTTGCCGCCCCAGATCCAGCGGTTCGTCGTGACGTAGAGCCGGTCGGCGACGGCGTAGACCGAGTCCGCGTTGGCGGTCACGGCCGTGCTGGAGACGACCGGGTCGGCGCCGTCGGCGAGATCACCCGGGCGCAGGGTGGAGACGGTCACCAGCGAGGTGCCGCTGAAGTCCGCCGGGTGGGAGACGGACGCGCAGTCCACCGCGGGGGTCGTGCTCACCGCCTTGCCGGCCGCGTTGCGGGTGATGACGTGCGGGAGGAAGTCCTCGCCGGTCATCGCGTCCAGCCGTTGCCTGTTCCCGGCGGTCGCGGTCGCCAGCGACTGGGCCGAATATTGCCCGTCCGGGCCGGGGCTCGACGGCGCGACGAACTCCGGCAGCGTGCTCGAGGTGGTGACCACCCTCGCCGACCCGTCGTGCAGCCGGGCCTCGACCAGGGAGCCCTCGATCTCGCGGCTGCCGACGATGCGCGGAGTCTCCGGGTGGGCGATGTCGACCACCGTTATCACGGTGCTGCCCCGCACCGACGGCGGCAGTGCGGGATGGCTGTCAGTCGGGTTGGGCGGCACCCGCACGCCGTCCGACTCCAGCACCGAGTAGCCGCCGCGATCGGTCAGCACCAGCACCCGGTCGCCGGTGACCAGTAGCGACGACTGAATCGCCAGC
>JBDIAG010000501.1:0-3994 GCA_039812305.1 Actinomycetales bacterium
GCCGGGGACCCACAGGGTGGGCATCCAGTAAGCAGTCGGGCATCCGGGTAGAGGTCAAGCATCCGCCTGGAAGCCGAACAGCCACGCATCGCCGGATGCCCGGCCATTAACTGGATGCCCGCCTATTTAACTGGATGCCCAGCCCATAACCGGATGCCCAGCCCCTCATCCGAGGGCTACGAGGCCTGGCGGGCGCCCTGGACGAGCACGACACGCGCCTCGTCGAGGGCCACACGGACCGCCTCGGTCGCCCGCCGCGGCCCGAGCTCTCCGAGGGAGATCGGGTCGCGCGTCATGCCTTGGCACTACTCGACCCGCGGCTTGCCCGATGGTTCGCCGCGATATGGGCTGCTGATTTGCCAGCAGAGTTCCTGAGGATTTGCCGCACACCTGCCCGGCTGTTGTCGGACCCCGGCCTGGAGGGCCCGCCGCACCCTTAGGCTTGAGGTCGACCAGCCGTGGAGGACCGATGACGAGAACCGCAGTCCCACCCACGGTGCGGCGTCCCCAGCCGTGACCGTCGTGGTCATCGGCGCCGGCCTGGCCGGGCTGTCGGCGGCCTGTCATCTGACCGGGCGGGGCTTCGACGTGCAGGTGGTCGAGCGCGAGCCCGGCCCCGGCGGAAGGGCGGCGCGGTGGCAGCGCGCCGGCTACACGGTGGACGTGGGCCCGACCGTGCTGACCATGCCCGACCTGATCCACCGAGCCCTGGCGGCGGTGGGCGCGGACCGGTCCGTGCTGCCGTTGACCCGGCTCGATCCGGCCTACCGGGCGGTCTACGACGACGGCAGTCAGCTGCGGGTGCGCGCCGGGGTCGAGGCGATGGCCGAGGAGATCGACGCGGTCTGCGGGCCCGCGGACGCGGAGGCCTTCGCCTCCTTCGCCACCTGGCTGGAGCGGCTGTACCGGCTGGAGATGCCGCACTTCATCGAGCGGAACTTCGACCGTCCGACCGACCTGCTGAGCGCGCCCGGAGCGCTCGCCCGCCTCGTCGCGATGGGCGGGTTCGGACGATTGGGCACCCTGGTGCGCCGACGGTTCCAGGACGACCGGCTGCACCGGCTCTTCTCCTTCCAGGCGATGTACGCCGGTCTGGCACCCGCGCAGGCGCTGTCGATCTACGCCGTCATCACCTACCTGGACTGCATCGAGGGGGTGTGGGCCGCGCCCGGCGGGATGCACGCCGTCCCGCAGGCCTTGGCTGCGGCGGCCGCTCGGGCCGGGGTGGGTTTCGCCTACGACAGCGAGGTGGCCGGGATCCTGTGTGACGACCGCGGGGTGACCGGTGTCGAGCTGGCTGACGGCCGGCGGATCCGCGCCGACGCGGTGGTGGCCACCGGCGATCTGCCGGTCACCTATCTACGGCTCCTGCCCGAGCTCCTTGCGCCGCGAGCGGTGCGTCGTGGCCGCTATTCACCGTCCTGCGTGGTGTGGGCGGTCGGCGCCCGCGGAACGCCGCCGGCCGGCACCGCCCACCACAACATTCATTTCGGACGGCAATGGGCCGAGTCGTTCGAGGCTCTGATCGGACGGGGCGAGCTGATGCCGGATCCGTCCCGTTTCGTCTGTGTGCCGAGCCTGAGCGATCCGTCGCTGGCGCCGGCCGGCGGATCGTCGGTGTACGTGCTCGAGCCGGCGCCGAACCTGCAGGTCGGCCGGGTGGACTGGGCGCGGGCGCGGGCACCGATGCGGGATCGGCTCGAGGAGTTCCTGGTGGCGCAGGGCTATCCCGCCTCGATCGAGGTGGAGGAGCTCATCACGCCGGTGGAATGGCAGGCCCGCGGCCTGCGGCACGGCACCCCGTTCTCCCTGGCTCACACGTTCTTCCAGACCGGCCCGTTCCGCCCGGCCAACCGGGAGCCGCGCCTGCCCGGGATGTTCTTCGCCGGCTCCGGCACGGTCCCCGGCGTCGGCGTCCCGATGGTGCTGATCAGCGGCGAGCTGGCCGCCGCCCGGGTGGACTCTCACCTACGGGGTCGAGCACAGGCCCGGCGGCGCGGTTCCGACGGGCCGGTCAGAGCGCCAGATGCAGTCTGAGTGCGGAGTCGAGTCGGGCTCGAGGTCGACCAGTCTGATCTCACCGCGCAGCATCGAGGCCGTCGCACGAGGTGACATCCCAATCGGCGAACTCCTCCCGGGCCACGAGGTAGCTGTCCCCCAGAGCCCGGGCGCGCATCAGCGCCACGCCCGGCCTACTACCGGCCGGTGAGCAGACCCGGATAGGCGCGGTGGACACCGCTGGCGATCGAGGCGGCCAGCAACGCCTTGACGATGTCGCCGGGGATGAACACCAGCACCGGCAGCGGGGACGCTCCGGTGACCAGGACGAAGACCGCCGCGCCGAAGAGATAGAGAATGCCGACGCCGCCCAGGAGGCAGGCGGCCACACCGAGGCCGAACCGGAACCGGCCGGTCGGGAAGAAGCGCTGTGTGAACCAGCCGACCGCGTACGCCGCGAACGGGAAGCCGATCACGAAGCCGGCGCTCGGCCCGGCGAAGACGCCCAGCCCGCCCCGGCCACCGGACAGCAGCGGCAGACCCAGCGCGACCAGACCGACGAACAGCAGCAGCGCCCAGAACGCCCGCCGTCCGCCGAGCAGGGCACCGGCGAGCATGACGCCGAGGCTCTGCGCGGTGATCGGCACGGCGATGAACGGCAGCGTGATCGGCGGAGCCAGACCGAGCACCGCGACGAAGGCCGCGAAGATGGCCACGAAAGCCAGATCATGGGCGGAAAGTCTGCGGGCCGAACGCTGCTCCGGCGACACCTTGGGCATGTTGCTGGCTCTCCTGGTCTGGGACCCGCCTTCGGCGCGGGCCGCGTGAGGAATGAAACGTGGTCTCCCGCTACGGGCCACGTCGTTCAGGCGTTACGTTAGCGGGCGCCGGAGGCGGCTCAGCAGACCCCTCGTCGGGACGGTCCAGATGTCCTGACCGGGCAGCCCGGCCCGGCGCAGCACGGCGTTCGCCGCCTGGACGCCGGTGGCGGCGGCCCGCTCCATCAGGGCGACCGGCAACTCGCACCGGATGCCGTCCCCGGCCAGCACCACCCGCGGGTCCGGGGTGAGAACCCCGGGACGCTCCGCCCAGGGGTCGGTGCCGATCAGCGGGCAGTCCTGACGCAGCAGCAGGCGCTCGTCGACGATGCCGGCCGGCCGCAGCTCGGGGTGGATCCGGAACAGTTCCGCCAGCAGCCGCCCTCGCAGATCGGCCGGCTCGCACCGGGGTGGCAGGGCGTAGGCATGCACCTCGACGACGCTGCCGCCGGTGCGGGCGGCCCACTGCGCGGCCCCGGCCTCGAAGCGGTCGAGCACCGAGACGTTGTCCAGCGGCCCTCGCCCGGACGTGGCCAGGAACGCCGGAGTACCCGAGATCACCGGCCGGTCGAACCAGAGCCGGAGCACGGCGAACGCGGGCGCCAGCCGGGCCGCAGCCATCGCGGCCCGCCAGGACGGGTCCTCGGCACCGAGCCAGCCGGCCCGCGCGATCAGATCCTGCAATGCCCGACGATCGGTCGCGAGCACCATCGCGTCGCACCGGAGCTCGCCCCGGTCGTGGCCGACGGTCAATCCGTCCGGCCCGTCGTCCACCGAGCGCACCGAGCTCCCGGTGACCAGGCGGGCACCCTGCTCGGCGAGCCGACGCCCCAGCGGCGCCCACAGCGTCGTGTCGTAGTCGTCCACCGGGACGTCGAACGGCAATCCCTCGGCCGAGCCGAGGAAGTAGGTGTGGAACATGCCGACCAGCTCGCCGGCGGAGAAGTCCCGGGGATCGGCGAAGAAGCTGCGGGCGAAGACCTCCAGGCTCAGATGCCGCGCCCTCGCCGGAAAGCGCAGCCGGTCCAGGAACTGTGCGGCACTGACCCCGTCGTAGCGGCGGAACGTCTCTGGGAAGTCCACGCGCAACAGCTCCAGCGCGGCCGGCACGTCGACCCTGGCCAGCTCTCGGGCGGTGAAACTCGGGCTGCGTGCGACGAAACCGAGCACGTTGAAGG
>JBDIAG010000502.1:0-3994 GCA_039812305.1 Actinomycetales bacterium
GGCCGGGCCGACGCCGAGGAGCCGGTGAAACTCGGCGTGATCGGCGACGTGGTGGCTCGCGGGCTGTGCGGTTCGGGCCTGGTGGACGCGGTGGCGGAACTGGTCAAGGTGGGCCTGCTGGATTCCACTGGGCGGTTCATCCCGGACGACGCGGCCGCGGACAAGACTCCGTCGCTGGCGAAGCGGCTGACGACGGTGGGCCAGGAGCGGGTCTTCGTCCTCGCCTACGGTGAGGGTTCGGAGGATCCGGAGAACGGCGTCTATCTCTCCCAGCGGGATGTGCGGGAGCTGCAGTTCGCCAAGGCCGCCATCTCGACCGGCTGGTCGCTGCTGTTGTCCGAGCTGGACTTGGAGCCGAGCGACGTGCAGCAGGTGCTGCTGGCGGGTTCGTTCGGCTCGTACCTCTCCCCCGCATCGGCGATCCGGATCGGCCTGGTGCCGAAACTGTCGGTGCTGCGGATCGTCTCGGCCGGCAACGTCGCCGGCGAGGGTGCGAAGATGGCCCTGTTGTCGCAGCGCGAGCGGGCCGGCGCACAGGCGATGCTGCAGGAGGTGAAGTATGTCGAGCTCTCCGACCGTGCCGACTTCAACGATCGCTTCGTCGAGCAGCTCGGATTCTGAGGTTGCCGCCGGCCGCCGCCGAGGCCGGGACAACACCGATCGGGTCGCGCTGATCGCCTGTGGCGCGCTCGCCCAGACCGCCAACCAGGTCGCCAGCCGGACGGCCTGGCCCGTGGACGTCTATCCGCTGCCGCCGCTGCTGCACAACCGGCCGAGCAAGATCGCCGGCGAGGTCGAATCACTGGCGCGGGAACTGCTGCCGAGGTACGCCCGGGTCGCCGTCGGCTACGCCGACTGCGGCACGAACGGCGCTGTGGACGAGGTCTGCGACCGGCTCGGCATGCAGCGTCTGACCGGCCTCACCTGCTATGACTTGTACACCGGCGCAAGCATTTTCGAACGACTGACGGACGAGCAGCCGGGGACGTTCTTCCTCACCGACTACCTGGCCAAGTCGTTCCGTCGCTCGGTGATCGTCGAGTTGGGCCTGGACCGCTACCCGGAACTGCGCGACGACTACTTCCGCTACTACACCCGGATGGTCTGGCTGGCGCAGGACCCCGACGACGCCCAGATCCGGGCCGCCGCCGAGGAGGCGTCCCGGCTGATCGACCTCCCCCTGGAGATCGTGCCCACCGGGGACACCGGTCTGATGCGCGAGATGGCTCGACTGGTGGCCTAGTCGCTCTCTCGGCACCTGCGGATAACCTCGGACGAGCCACAGTTCGGTGCGTGAATCGCGAAGGTGGGAATTGCCCGGGCGGCCTGGAGATTCTGCCGGCTCCCTTCGACGTCAAACTCGCCGACGACACGGTCGTCCAACCCGACATCGCGGTCGTGCGATCGGTCGACTTCTCACCGAGGTACCTGTCGAGGGCTCCGCTGCTCGCGATCGAGATCCTGTCGCCCTCGACGCAGCTGTACGACCGCCAACTCAAGCGGGCCCGCTACGAGGCCAGCGGGTTGCCGGCCTATTGGCTCATCGCGCTGAGCGACCTCCGCCGGACCTGACGTGGCAGGAGGGAATCCTCGTCGGGCGGTCGATGGTGGGTCTCACCGGACACCGATCGACCGGGCGAGGCACCCCGGCAACCACGATCGACCGCACGCCCGATGAAGTTATTCAACTCAGAGGTTGACATCGACCCACTCCGTGGTTAGGTTTGTAATCAACCAGGAAGTTGAGGAACTGCAGATGGCCGATCAGCTCTCGCGGGTTTTCGCCGCACTCGCCGACCCGACGCGACGGGATATCGTCGCCCGGCTCACCGAGGCCGATGCCACGGTGAACGAGATCGCGGCACCGTACGAGGTGAGCCTCCAAGCGGTCTCCAAGCACCTCAAGGTGCTGGAGGATGCCGGGCTCGTGACCCGCACCCGCAAGGCCCAGACCCGGCCGGTGCACCTCGAGGCGGAGGTGTTCGACCTGATGACCGCGTGGATCGAACGTTACCGACGCCGGGCCGAGCAGCGATATCAGCGCCTGGATGCAGTGCTCGCCGAACTCAACGAGACCGACACTCACCCCATCCCTCAGGAGGGAACAGCATCATGAACACGACGATCCCCGAGGCCACCATCAGCGCGGACGAGAAGCTGCCCGTCATCCGCATCACCCGGGACTTCCACGCCACCCCGGCCCAGCTCATGCGGGCGCATCTGGACCCCGAGTTGTTCGCACGCTGGGTGGGCCCGGACGGCATGGACACCCGTATCGACGTCTGGGACGTGCGCGACGGCGGCAGCTGGCGCTACGTCGCCAGCCGCGAGGGCGAGGAGTACGGCTTCCGCGGCTGCTTCCACCGCATCGGCGAGGACGTCATCGTCCAGACCTTCACCTGGGAGGGCATGCCCGAGGAGGTGTCGCTGGAGACCCTGCGGTTCGAGGACCTGGGCGATGGCCGCACCCGGCTGCACGCCCAGTCTCTGGTCGACTCGTTCGAGGGCCGGGACGCCTGGCTCCGCAGCGGGATGGAGGTCGGCGTCAACGACGGCTACGCCAAGCTCGACAAGCTGCTCGTCGACGAGATCCCGGCATGACCCCCGCCGAGCACCACGCCGCGGTGGCCGCGGTCTTCTCCGGCCACGTCGACGGCGTCCGGGACTGGTCGGCCCCCTCCCCGGTGGCGGGCTGGCTGGCCCGCGACGTCGTGGACCATCTGGTCAGCTGGCTGCCCGGCTTCCTGGCCGGCGGCGGTGTCGAGCTCGTCGTCGCCGGTCCGGCCGTCGTGGACGATCCGGCCGGCGCCTGGCACGCCCACGCCGACGCCGTCCAGGCCCTGCTCGAGACCCCCGATGCGGCAAGGGAGTTCACGCACCCGTTCGTCGGCACCCATCCCCTCGACGCGGCTATCGACCAGTACTACGTGACGGACGTCTTCATGCACACGTGGGACCTCGCCCGGGCCACCGGGCAGGACGACCGTCTCGACCCCGACGTCTGCGAGGCCCTCCTGACCGGGATGGAGCCGATCGAGGAGATGCTGCGCTCGTCCGGGCAGTACGGGCCGCGCGTTCCGGTTCCATCCGGGGCGCCGGTGCAGGACCGGCTGATCGGATTCCTCGGTCGCGATCCGTACTGGCAGCCCGCGTCGGGGGATCGCTGAGGTCAGAGATAGCGACCGTGGCGATGTTCCAAGGCGGCCACGTCCTCGGCGAACTCGATCCACTCCACCGTCGCCCGCACCAGGAGGCCCCAGCCGGCATGGTCGGGGTCGTCGTCGATCAGGCGGACCCCGGCCCAGGCCGCGGCACCGGTCAGCCGGGGACCGTGATCGTTCCTCTCCCAGTGGCCGGTGCGAAACGGGCCGCCCGGCGAGGGAGCGACCCGCGCGAAGACGTCGGACACGCCACCCTGGCCCGGGCCCAGGACATTGACGGTGGCACGTCCGCTCTCCTGGAACAGCTCCCACCACTCGCAGTCCTCGTTGACCAGCGCGACCAGTTCCGCCGGCTCTCCGTCCGCAACCAGCATCGAGGAGATGGTCCAGCCGTCGCGGCGAGCGCCCGACACACTGGTCCAGATGCTCACCGGCGACGGCAGCAGACCACGCAGACGCCGAGCGGGGATGCGCTGCTCCGGCGGCGGCAGAAAGGGATGCTCGCTGTGGATCGTCATCGCCCCAGTCTCCACCGCGGAGGAACAGCGGGGCTCGCGACCGGCGACAGCTCGTCGCCGAACCGCGGACATCGAGGGCGGGGCCTCAGCCGAACGACGCCACCGGGGTGCCGAAGATGGTCTCGTCGGGGACGATGCCCAGGCCGGGGCCTTGGGGCAGACGGATGTGGCCGTCCTCGATGGTGATCCCGCCAGCGGGGTCGTAGTGGCCGTCGATGTAGGGCTGGGCGATCCAGACGCCCTCGTTCAGCCGGGGCTGCACGGTGGCGCCGATGTGGGTGCACGCGGCGGCGATGATGTCGCCGCCCCAGGCGT
>JBDIAG010000503.1:0-3989 GCA_039812305.1 Actinomycetales bacterium
CGCTGCAGAACATGAAGGACCAGGTGACGCAGGCGTCGACGAACGGTGGATGGGTCATCCTGACGTTCCATCACATCTGTAGCAACATCGGGGCGGCCAATTGCCAGGCGGATCAGTCGGTGACGCCGGCGACGTTCAACGCGTTCGCCAGCTGGCTGAAGACCTATTCGCAGACGGCGTCGAACAAGACCACGGTGAAGACGATCGACCAGACGGTCCGCCAGTACAAGGGTAGTTCGTACCCGGCGTACCAGAACGCCGTGAAGGTTCCGGACACCCCGCCGGCACCGGTGGGCGTCAACGCGCTGTCGAACCCGTCGCTGGAGACCACCAACGCCGGTACCGGATTCCCGGACTGCTACCAGCCGGCCGGCTGGGGTCAGAACACGGCCACCTGGAGCTCCACCAACGACGCCAGCACCGGGGTCAAGGCGGAGTCCTTGGATGTCACCGGCTACGTCGACGGCGATGCGAAACTCATGCCGATGATGGATCTCGGAACATGTAGTCCCAGCGTGGTGCCAGGGCGGACCTATGAGCTGCGGACCGCGTACAAGTCGACGGCGATCAGCCAGTTCGCCTTGTATTACCGGGATGCTGCAGGCTTCTGGTACTACTGGACGTCGAGTCCGTGGTTCGGTGCATCGAGCACGTGGGCGGATGCATCATTCGTGACGCCGCCCGCGCCGGCGAATGCGACCGGGGTCAGTTTCGGGCTCGCACTCATTCAGAACGGCAATCTGATCACGGACGACTACAGTTTCGTGGATCCGGGCAGCGGCACGATGTCGATCGCCTCCGCGAAGGCCGTGGGTGCGCAGTCAGCCCAGCTGAGTGCGGCCGCCAAGGCCGACCCAGGTGCCCGGCGCATCGGGACGGCTCGTCCGCCGGTGACGCTGACCAAGCGGGTGCACTCGCACGTCCGTCCGTACCTGCCGGGTGGCGCAAAGGTACGTCCGGGCACCCGGGTCCTGCCGCCGGTCGTCACCACCGGCAAGGGATAAGGGAGTGTCCACGCTGTCGCGTCTGACTCGAGAGTGAGTCGGCACGCGACCTGAACAGATGGCGGGCACTGGGATCGGCTGATCCCGGTGCCCGCCGGCTTCGTGTTCGCAAGGGTCTATTTGTTGACCACGCCCGACTTGGTGACGACCTTCGTCCACGGGCCCTCCGGCACGTCGACGTCATCGACGAACTGCCAGTCGACGAGGTCTTTGTCCCCGTTGAGGGACGCGAATCCCAGGCATCCGTTCAGTGCGGGGGACACGTCCATGCCGGCGCCGCCGTAACGGGCGTTGGCCGGACGTGCGTCGTTGTTCCCGAACACGTACCGGGCATCGTCGTAGACGCCCGGACCGGCATCCTGGATCTGCCCGTAGCAGGTGTTGCCGTTCGGTCCGGTGATCTTCACCCACCGGTTCTTCATGTAGGAGAAGTTCGGGTCGTCGCATTTCCCGGCGTAACCCGGATCCTTGGCCCACGGGATGACTTTGCAGCGGGTGGCGAAGCCGGTGTCGTCATTGATGTCGTCGAAGGGCAGATCGAGATAGAAGGGATTCTGCTTCGGTGTCATTTTCGTCGGCAGCCAGTCGTTCTTGGCAGTGCGCGGCTCGGTCTCACACTTTCCGGAGACCATGACTCCATCGCAGCCGCCGTAGCTCTCGTACCACTCGGAGTCGTAGGTCGAGATGACCTGACTACCGTCGTCCGCATTCGGGTCGAAGATCTCACCGACCCAGAAGGTCGTCGCCACGATCTTGGTGTGCACGGGGTAACGGCTGCCGGGGCTCGGGCTGCTGGTGGGACTGGGGTTGGGGCTCGGCCTCGAGCTGGGGGCGGGGCTCGACGGTGACGGCTTCTGTGGCGGTGGCGTGGTCCCACCAGACCCGTCCCCGCCGGTTCCGGGCCCGCAGGCCGTGGAGAGGAGAAGGGCCGTCCCGATGACGGAGCACGCCGAACGGCATCGGCCCACAGCGGTTCTGGACCTCGCCGCACAGATACGCCGCATCCTCGCGCTCATCCCAAAAATCCCCCTCGTGCCGGTTCGCCCAACGCATTGAAAGTCGACACGCCGGGTACGGGGCTTGAGCGTCGAATCGCCCGGTATGCCTCGTGGACGATCGTAGGTGCCCGGAGTCCTGGTTGTCCGGTGCTTCGCTTGGAGGTCTCGTGCAGATGTGTGCCGGGCTCGGCCGGCTGGACGGCCCACCCGGGCCGAGTGGACGTGTGGAACGTCGAGTGGCGTTCTCGGTTGCGCTGTGTCCATCTGGTGCTTCGCGCGCATCATGACGAGGCATTGGCGCCGAGACCCGTGGCTTTGCTGAAGAGATGGTCGAGGATTTCGGTATCTGTGCGGCCGCCGGGGTGGGCGAGCCGGCCATCGAGTTCCGCCCGGGTCTTGAAGGCGGGGTACCGGGCATCGGCGCGGATGATGCCGAAAGGGTAGGCGCTGCGTCACTTGCAGGACGGACCCGGGCAGGCCGTGCGGTCGCTCGACGTCGTGCCGAAAGTGCCACTCCGGCGGCGACTCGATACCCTCCGCCGCCTCGGTGAGGACGTCGCGGACGAGCGCTCGCCACCGTATCTGCCTGCGCAGGGCCAGCAGGCTCAGCACGTCCACCGGGTTGGCGCCGCCGCGGATTCCGGCTCTCTTCCGGGCGGAGTCTCACTGTTGCTGGGCAACAGAAATGTTCCGCCCGAGGGCCGGGCCGCCCGAGGCTGGGCCGGGGCAACAGGGCAACGGCGGCAACCGGGGGCGACGGCCCGGTGTCGGCCGGGCGGTCCGTAGGCCGGGATCCGGGGGAGTACGGCATGGGACGGGGCCAGGCGGCCGGGGATAGGCTGGTCCGGTCCCGGCCGAGGAGGGCGCCTGTTCGCGGGCCGAGGCGCCCGTAGTCGTGCGGTCCGGGCGGCGGGATTTGGCCCGGACCGGTTCTCTCTGGCAGACTGTTCCGGTTGCTCGGCGCGCGGGGATGACCCATGTCCTCCTCGCCGTCCCGGAAAGAACGCCGCACGGCGGACGGTCCGGGAAGCGCGAGCCCCGGAATCGGATCCGGATCCCGGCCCTCGGGAGAGGGACGGGTGTGTCTGAACAACGCGACACGCCCGACCGCGGGGGCGTCGGAAACGATCCGAAAACGGACAGCTAGGTAACTTCTGAGAGGCAGAGCAGGGACACATGGCGGGACAGAAGATCCGCATCCGGCTGAAGTCCTATGACCACGAGGTCATCGACAGCTCGGCGCGCAAGATCGTCGACACGGTGACCCGCGCGGGTGCCACGGTGGTTGGCCCGGTGCCGCTGCCGACCGAGAAGAACGTGTTCTGCGTGATCCGGTCTCCGCACAAGTACAAGGACAGCCGCGAGCACTTCGAGATGCGCACGCACAAGCGGCTCATCGACATCATCGACCCGACCCCGAAGGCTGTCGACTCGCTGATGCGGCTCGACCTGCCGGCGGACGTCAACATCGAGATCAAGCTCTGATCCGCACCCGCGGACTCCAGGGCTGAAACAAGAAACAAGACGTAGGGACACTGCCATGACAACCGCTACAGCTGTGCGCAGCGTGGGCAACGTCGCGGGCATCCTCGGCACCAAGCTGGGCATGACCCAGGTTTGGGACTCCTCGGGCCGGCTGGTGCCGGTGACCGTCGTCGAGGCTGGCGCGAACGTGGTCACGCAGATCCGCACCGGCGAGGCCGACGGGTACAACGCCGTCCAGCTGGCCTACGGCGCGATCGACCCGCGCAAGGTGAACAAGCCGATGACCGGCCACTTCGCCAAGGCCGGCGTCACCCCCCGCCGCCACCTGGTGGAGATCCGCACCGACAACGCCGGTGAGTTCTCCCTCGGCCAGGAAGTGACCGTGGAGACCTTCGAGGCCGGCCAGCTCGTCGACGTCGTCGGCACCACCAAGGGCAAGGGCACCGCGGGTGTCATGAAGCGGCACGGCTTCGCCGGCGTCAGCGCGTCCCACGGTGCTCAC
>JBDIAG010000504.1:0-3983 GCA_039812305.1 Actinomycetales bacterium
GGCGGCGGCCGAGCGCCGATCGTCGACACCTGGTGGCAGACCGAGACCGGCGCGATCATGATCAGCCCGCTGCCCGGCGTCACCTCGCTCAAGCCCGGTTCGGCGCAGCGGCCGCTGCCCGGCATCTCGATCGACGTGCTGGACGAGATGGGCGTGCCGCTGACGAACGACACGGCCGGCTTCCTCGTCCTGACCGAGCCGTGGCCGGCCATGCTGCGCGGCATCTGGGGTGACCCGGAGCGCTACCAGGACACCTACTGGTCACGCTTCGAGTCGATGTACTTCGCCGGTGACGGCGCCAAGCGCGACGAGGACGGCGACATCTGGCTGCTCGGCCGGGTCGACGACGTGATGAACGTTTCCGGGCACCGGCTCTCCACCGCGGAGATCGAGTCCGCTCTGGTCTCCCACGACGCGGTCGCCGAGGCCGCCGTTGTCGGTGCCGCGGACGAGACCACCGGCCAGTCGGTGTGCGCGTTCGTCATCCTGCGCGAGGGCGCGGACGGCAGCGACGAGGAGAAGCTGATCCTCGACCTGCGCAACCACGTCGGCCAGCAGATCGGCGCGATTGCCAAGCCGAAGAAGGTGATGATCGTGCCCGAGCTGCCCAAGACGCGGTCCGGCAAGATCATGCGCCGCCTGCTCAAGGACGTGGCGGAGAACCGTCAGGTGGGTGACGTGACGACCCTGGCGGACTCGTCGGTGATGTCGCTGATCAGCAAGGGCATGGCCGGCGGCAGCTGACCACCCTCCCGTTCGAGGCTCAGCATCCGCGTAGAGGCCGAGCATCCACCTATCGCTGGATGCTCGGCCTTTCGCGTGGGCACTCGACACCCAACCGGATGCCCGGCGGGGAACCGGTCAGGCGGTCCCCGGCCCGGACGCGACCAGTTCGATCTCCACCAGTGCGCCGAGCGGGAGCTCGGCCACCGCGACGGTCGTCCGGGCCGGATAGGGCGGGGCGAAGACGGTCTCGTAGACCGCGTTCATCCCGGCGAAGTCGATCATCCGGGTGAGGTAGACGTTGACCTTGACCGCGTCGGCGACGGTGAGTCCCGCGGCACCCAGCACGCTCTCCAGGTTCGTGAACGCCTGACGGGTCTGGGTGGCGATGTCGTCGCCGACCAGTTGTCCGGTCGCCGGGTCGATCGGCGTCTGGCCGGACAGAAACAACAACGTCCCGGACGGCGCGGCAGCCACCGAATACGGACCGATCGGCTGCGGCGCATCGGGAGCGGTGATCGTTGTGCGAGGCATCGTCGGATTCTCCCACTCACACCGGGGACGCCGGAGCGAGCCCCCCATCAGGTGAAGTCTCCGAACGGCGATGCCCCGGTGCCGGGCTTCAGCAGGCCGGAATCACTCGGATCCGCCTGGTCGCCGGTGAAGTACCCCAGGACCTTCACCGAGATCGCGGAGCCGTGCTGGTAGTCGAGCGTGAAGCGGCCGTCGTCGCCGACGCGCACCAGGGCGGCGGCCTGGCGGTCGGGGTTGCCGGAGGAGTCCGGTGCCCATCGCAGCGCCTGGTCGCTGCCGCCGTCGACGGGATTCACCGCGACACTGGCCGGCTGGGTGGAGCCGATCGTCGCGTTCACCTGCACCAGGGCGGCCAGGGTTCCCGGCCGGGCGCCGTAGGCCTCGACCGGCACGCTGACGGTGCGACCGTCCCGGGACGTGTCGAGACTGGCGACCTCGGTGGGCTCGATCCGCACGAACCGGCCGGCGCGGGCCTGCGCCGCGGGCGCGAAGCGGCCGACGAGGTCGATGGTCAGTCGTCCGCCTGCCTCGCTGAGAACGTTCAGGGTCTCGCCGCGTACGGGCACCACCACGATGGCGTTGGCGGAATCGGTCGAGGGATCCAGTCCGGGCACCGGCGTCGGACCCGTGCCGCCGTCGACCGTCAACGCGCCCGCGGTCTGCGGGTCACGTTGCGAGATCGCCAGGGCGACGGCCGACAGCCCTTCCGGCAGCGCGACCCGGAACCTGGTGCCGGGCGCGAGGGCGTCGTCGCGGTCGACCAGCCGTTGCGGCTCCGCACTCACCATGGCGGCGGTGTCCACGTCGGTGGGCAGTTCCCCCGCTTCGACGGGCGGCGCCGGGCTCGCCCACGCCCCCTGCAGCGCCGGGTAGCCGAACCATCCGGCCGTCGCGACGGCGAGGACGACGGCACCCAGGACGACGAGGACCGCCAGCCGACGGCGCCGCGCCGAGCGCGGAGCGATCTCGCTGGTGCGGGTCCGGGAAGTCTGCTCGTGCTGCGTCAGCTCCATGACGGGCTCCCGATCGTCTCGAGTTGCCATTCGGTACCGACCGGCGCCTCGATCTCGCCGGCCCGGGCCACCCAGCCGGCGAGGGCGTCCACACCGGCGGCGATCAGCAGGTCGGCGCCCTCCGTCCGCAGCCGTCGGGTGACTCGGACCGGCGGGACGGCCGCGGCGCGCGCGGCCAGCGTGTGGGTGGTGACGACTCCGAGCGGACGGAAGCCGGCCGCGTGCGCCGCCTGCTCGAAAGCCAGCCGGTCACTGCGCCGCACGACCGTGGCCTCGCCGTCGTCCTCGCCCGGGCCCGGGGCGGCGATGCCCCGTTGGACGGACACCAGCCGGGTGCCGCGCGGCAGCCGCAGATCCTCGCGGAGCTGGTCCAGCCGGGCGGCGACCGAACCGACCAGGCGAATGCCGTCGTCCCGCACCTCGCCCGGCTCGAGCGAGGTGGTTCCGGTAGCCACCACCCGCAGCGGACGATCGCGCAGAGCGACCAGGGTGGCGGTGCGGACGTCCACCGCCACCGCTGCCACCAGATCACCCGTCGGCCATCCGAGCCATTGCTGAACTCGCCACATTCCTGGCATTGCGTCCTCCCTGAAAGCAACGTGGGCTGATAGGAACTTGGAAAGGGACATCCCGTGTTCGTCCCGAGGAGGCCATCCGGTTCTCGCCCGAACCGAATCGATCTCCGGAACGAACGCTGGGGTATGACGGCTGTGCTGGCGGATCCACCTCGGGAGGATCGAGTGGCGAAGGATGCGGACGTGGGCGGCGACGGCCGGCCCGGCGGGCCCGAACCGACGGGAGACCGCGATGCCCCCACCACGGAGCTCGACCGGGACGTGCTCGACGCCTTCCGGACGGGCGATCCGGACGCGCTGGCCGCGGTCTATCGCCGCTACGCGCGCCCGGTGTGGGGCCTGGCGATGACGATCCTGCGGGACCGGCAGCTGGCCGAGGACGCCGTCACCGAGGCCTTCCTCCGGGCGTGGCGGGTGGCCGCCACCTACGACCCGGACCGGGCGCTCGGGCCGTGGCTGTTCACGATCGCCCGGCGGGCCGCTCTGGACACGCTGCGTCGGGAGTCCCGGCCGACCCGGGGCGGCCACGAGCCCGAGCAGGACGCAGCCGTCGACCCACCCAGCCTGTCCGCGGTGTGGGAGGCCTGGCAGGTTCGCACTGCCCTGGCCGAACTGCCCGAGGACGAACGCGACATCGTGCGGCTGGCCCACTACGAGGGTCTCTCGCACGCCGAGATCGCGGGCACACTCGAGATACCGATGGGGACGGTCAAGTCCCGCTCCCATCGGGCCCACCGTCGGCTGGCCGACCGGCTGCGACACCTCAGAGCCACGGAGGAGGACGTGCGATGACCACGCATCCTGATCCCTCGCAGGACCCGGCGCAGGAGTGGGCCGCGTTCCTCGACCCGGAGGCCGACGACCCGACCCTGGACGAGGAGGACCGGCTCCTGCTGGCGCGGGCCCGGCAGACGCTGCGCGACGACGCGACCTGGGAGCCGATCCCGGAGAGCATCGAGGCGCGCATCCTGGCCGGGGTCGCCGCGTCCGCGGCTGAACCGACGGAGCAGCCCGCCCGGACCGAACCGACCGGGTCCGCGACCGTGACGGCCCTGGCGGGCCGGCGCGAGCGGTCGAGCTTGCGCCGCTGGCTGCCGGCCGGGGTGGCGGTCGCCGCCTCGATCGCGGCGGTGGCCCT
>JBDIAG010000505.1:0-3970 GCA_039812305.1 Actinomycetales bacterium
CGTCAGGGTGAGCACGCCGGTGGTTCTGGCCTGCTTGCTCTTGGAGTGGTACCAGACGAAATTGCCGAGGCCGTAGCTCACATAGGACGACGCCCCGTCGGCCGTCATCCACCCGGCACCCTGGAACCGGTGCGCGTGAGTACCCGCCACGACATCGGCGCCGGCCTTCGTGAGGGCGTCGGCGAGCGACTTCTGATCGTCGGTGGGACAGGCCATCCGCTCCACGCCCCAGTGCAGGAAGACCACGACGACGTCCGCCTTCTGCCGCGCGTCGCGTACCGCCTGGGTCAGCCGCTCCACGTCCCGCGCGGAGGCGACGCCGGGACTGTCGGGCGTGGCCGACCAGGCTTCGAGCGTCCGGTCGCGCACTTGCGTCGCGCCGATGACGGCGACCGTGCGTCCCTTCGCCGAGAGCATCGCCGGGGCGTAGGCGGCGTCCTCGTTCGGGCCGAAACCCACGACAGGAATGGGACTTTCGGCCTGGGCCTGCAGGGAGTCGGTCAGCCCCACGCGGCCGTAGTCGACGCTGTGGTTGTTGGCCAGGGAGACCGCATCGATCCCGGCCTGCTGCAGTGCGGTCAGACTGCTGGCCGGCGCCCGGAAGTGGTAGGTCTTCGGCTCGGGGGTGCCGCGCTCGGTGATCGCGGTCTCCAGGTTCAGCACGGCCAGGTCCGCGTCGGCCAGTGGCTTCAGGGCCTCCACCAGATCCGCGGGATTCTTCGCGTGCCGGGCTGTGCGGTCGGTGAAGTGGACGTCCCCCGCCAGCGCCAGCGTTATCGGCTCGGCCGGCTTGACGGGCGTGGCCGAGTCGGATGCGCTCGAACCCCCGCCGGAGGTCTCGGAGCCTCCGGAGGTGGTATCGGCCGAGCCGGACGACCCCGAACAGGCGGCCAGGCCGACGCCGAGCGCAATGAGAACAGCTGAGATTCGCGAACGTCCCACGTCGGCACCCTAGGTGCTCACCGAGGAGGGGTCGGGACGGCGCGCCGTCCCGAGATCAGCCCAGCAGAGAGGCGAGAGCCTCGTCCACATTCACCATCGTGTGTTCTTGGCCACGCGGGACGGCCCGTTCGGTCTCGGCGATGAACGCCCCGATCGTCTCCGCGTCGGCCTCGAGTTCGGCGGTGCCGTCCGGCGACGTGAGACTGATCATCACGTAGCGGTGCCCGGATCGGATCTCCGGACGGATCCGGACGTCGCCCTGCCCTTGTGGCAACGTCAGACCGGCCGCCAGGAGTTCGCGCGCGAACACCCAGATGACGTCCTCGTCAGGGCCGGAGAAGACCAGGCTCACCGCGTACGGATCCTGGACGGAGTAACGAAGCCGCACCGGCAGCGGCATGGCCGGCTGCAGGGGCACCAACAGGCGAAGCTCCATGGGCATCGTGACGTCGGCCTTGCTGCCCTCGGTCGGCATTGCCTGCCCCCTTGTCGATGATGTGTGTGGTTCTTGGAACTGACGTGCTCATTCGGTAGGGATAACTGTCGCGTCATCCGGCGCCAATGCAAACCGTCCGTAACGGTGAGTTGCCCTGGGAGGATGGCAAACCGTCCGCTTTGTACCGAGTTTTCCCGGCCCTAGGTGACGTGATCACCCGTTCGCCGCTGATGGTACGCGCATTCGGGTGGTGACGGGCTTGGGTGGCTTGAGGCATCTTCGCCCTGCCTGCCCGTTCGCCCGCCCCGAGCGGCGAAGACGCTTACGCTCAGACCCATGGCGTCCGCACTCCCCGAACAGCCGGGTTCCGGGTCGTCGACGCCAACCCGCCCCGTCCAAATGCGTTCCGGACGCGCCCGGGCCAAGCCCGTCGACCGGGCCCGCTGGCGCCGGCAGCTGCGATCCCGACCCAAGCTGCGCGGCGCCTACCGGGTCGGAGTCGGGGTGGCCGGGGTCAGCATCATGCTGCTGGCCATCGCGATCGGCTGGCTGCCGGGGCCCGGGGGCATCCCGCTGTTCCTGGTCGGGCTGGCCGTGCTGGCGACCGAGTTCGTCTGGGCCGGCCGGCTGCTGATGCACGCCAACCGGACGGTCCGGCGCGCCGCCCGCTGGTCGGCCAGACAACCACGCTGGGTGCATCGGCTGCTGGCCGCGGCCCTCGCCCTAGGGATCACCTTCGGCATCTGGCTGACGATGGCGATCTTCGGGCGGCCGGGATGGCTGCCGTCCTGGCTCGACGCCCTGCCGCTCATCCACGGCGCCACCGGCTGACGACCCGCCCGGAAAGTGGTGCCTGACCACTGCGGCGAATCAGGTAGGCTTTCCGTGCTGCGGTCCCGCGGGGTCGCGACGGGCGATTGGCTCAGTGGTAGAGCGCCTCGTTCACACCGAGGAGGTCACTGGTTCGAACCCAGTATCGCCCACCGAAAGTTGCCCTTCGGGATACATGCGACGCCGGAGGACCTGAGTCTCCGGGTCCCTCTCGCACTCTGGCCATTCCGGGGATCCCGGGCCTGCCCGGGCAAGGCTCGGCAACCGGTTGGCGGCCGAGTGACTGGATATCGCCGGATGCCCGGCTCCTACGTGGATGCTCGGTCGGTAGCCGGATGCCCGACCCTCACCTGGATGCCCAGCCGACGGCCGGATGTCAGGTGCCGCCTGCACCACCCTGGTCGTCTCGCCCGGCTTCGTCGGCGGTCTGCAGGTATCGGCCTAAGAGTGCGGTTCCCGGGCCAGTCCGTCCGCCGGGGCCCGGGCGAGCGACGAGAGAGTCCGCCGCGAGCGGCTCGCCGCAGTGACTGCACGTCACTTCGGCCGAGATCGCACCGCATCCGGCGTGATCCAAGCGCAGGGGCGGTCCGCCCGGCGTGGGCTCCCATCGGTCACCCCAGGCGGTCAGCGCCGCCAGGATCGGCACCAGACCCTCGCCCTTCTCGGTCAGCCGGTAGCCGGATCGACGTCCAGCCGTGCCCACGTCCCGGATCAGGATGCCGGCGTCGGTCAACTGTCGAAGGCGCTCCGCCAGCACCTTCCGGGAGACGCCGAGATCGGCGCAGAGGTCGTCGAACCGGCGCACGCCGAGGAACACATCGCGAACGATGAGCCACGACCACGCGTCGCCGAGGACATCGACGGTGCGGGCGATCGAACAGGTCACCTCACGCAGCGAGGTTCTGGTCATGCCTCTAGTCAATCTAGTTCCTTAAAGAAACTCAAATGAGCTAGCATCGACTGACCGCCGCGAAGGAGGGTCCCGATGCGCCCGCAGATCACGATCAACGCCAAAGGTCCCGACATCCTGGACGGCCGCCAGGTGCGCGCCCTGGCGTTCGCTCCTGCCCGCAGCCAGTTGCTCGACCGGATCGCCGCCGAACGCGACCTGGGCGGTACCAAACCCGACCTGGGCGGTACCAAACCCGACGTGGACGGTGCCGAACCCGACGGTGCCGGCCGTCAGGCGCTGGTCGTCGGCGGCGGTTACTCGCCGATCGCCGCCGATCTGCGGGACCGCGGCTTCACCGTCACCGCGATCGACCCCTCGCCGGCCGCCACCGACATCGCCCGCGCCGACATCCCGGGCGTGACGTTCCGCACCGCCCCACCGACCGATCTCGGCGTGGCTGCGGCATCGTTCGACCTCGTCTACTGCGCGGACACCCTGGAGGTCATCGACGACCTCGACGGCGTGCTCACCCAGATCGCTGGTGCCGCCCGTCCGGCCGGCACGATCGTCCTGGACACCGTCGCCGACACGGTCATCGCCAAGCTCATCTACCTGATCGCCTTCCCGTGGCTGCCGTTCACGCGCATCATGCCTCGACACCGGTACGCCGCGTCACGGCTGCGCAATCCCGGTGATCTCCAGGACGCCTGCCGGCGGGCGGGCCTGACGGTCGACTCCGTGGTGGGTTTCGAACCGGGCTCCGTCGTCTCCCTCGTCCGCGCGGTGCTCGACCGGCGCGCCGGTCGGATCGCCGACACAGGCCTCCCCGACGCGACCGGCTTCCCCCTCAGCGCCGAGGATCACGCACC
>JBDIAG010000506.1:0-3961 GCA_039812305.1 Actinomycetales bacterium
AGCACGAACGGGCAGGCGTAGACGTCGCCCACCGGGTCGATGAGGCACACCACCCGGCCGGCGCCGCACAGGTTGAGCCCGGGCAGCGTCTCACCGTAGGCGGAGAGGTGGAAGAAGGAGTCTCCGGTCAGCACCTGATCGCCATTGGCCAGCAGCCAGTCGTACAGCTGGCGCTGCTGTTCGGCCAGCGGGTGGAGTTCCGGCCACACGTCCGCGCCCCGCCCGGAGGGCCGCAGCCGGGTCAGCCGCAACTGCGCGCCGTACTTGTCGGCGATCGCCTTGAAGTCGTCGAGCTGGGGGATGTTGTGCCGGGTGCAGACCACCGAGATCTTGAAGTCCCGCATGCCGGCCCGCTGCAACCGGCTCATCGCGGTCATCGCCGCGTCGAAGGTTCCGGCTCCGCGGATCGGGTCGTTCACGTCCGCGGTGGCGCCGTCCAGGGAGATCTGCACGTCGACGTAGTCGGTGGCGGCGAGCTTCTCCGCACGCTCCTGGGTGATCCGGAAGCCGTTGGTGGAGAACTTCACGCCGACGTAGTTGGTGACCGCGTAGTCCAGCAGCTGCCAGAAGTCCGGCCGGACGGTCGGCTCCCCGCCGCCGATGTTGACGTAGAAGATCTTCATCCGCCGGAACTCGTCGATGAGAGCCATGCACTCCTGCGTGCTGAGCTCATTCGGGTCGCGACGACCCGAAGAGCTGAGGCAGTGCACGCACGACAGGTTGCACGCGTAGGTGAGTTCCCAGGTGAGGCAGATCGGGGCGTCCAAGCCGTACTCGAACTGGTCCACCAGACTCGGTACCGCGGGCTTCGCCGGGCGGACGGGGGCGATCGTCATCGAAGCACTCCTTGCTACAGATCGGTGCCGGGCTACCGCGGGCGCCGGACGACGCACGTCCGGTTCAGGGGCAACTCAGCGACAGTTCCTCCGCCGGCACCTCCGGGTCCGACGTCCTGGGGACGAGCATTCCGCTGCGGGCCAGGCTTTCCAGGGCACGCAGATACGACGGCCGCAGCTCGGGGTCGATTCCCGCGCCGTCCATCGCCGCCGTCACGTCCTCGGCGTCGTTCAGCAACTCGACGACGGCGACCAGGGGCTTCGTCTTGAGGAAGGTCAGACGCCGGGTCTTGAAGTCGTAGGCCATGGCGCCGAACGGCTCCGGTCGAAGAGACACGGAGTCGCTCAGCCGCCAGGCCTGGTTCTCCAGAATCACTGCTCTACTCGTGTCGTCGGGGCGGCTCAGTAGACGCCGCACATCCCGTCGATCGAGACGTCCTCGACGAGAACCTCGTCGACGACGTCGTCGGTGGCCCGCTCGATCTCCTGCGGTTCGCTCATCGTCATGCCCCTTCGGTCACGGCGCACGGAGGCGCCCTGCGTTGGCGATACACCTCTGCCCGGCGGGGCTCACCCGCCTTCTTTGTCACAGTAGTGACCCAGATCGCACAGGAAACCCGTCATCCAGGTCGAGCCGCCCTCTCCGAACGGCTAGGTACCGGCCACCCTTCCAGGCGGTTTCCCGACTCTGGACTGTGCTCCACCACACAGTCCCGCCTAGCGTGCGAGACGTCTCCCCCTTCGATCCACGCAGTGCACACGGATCCGCGGGACTCACCGGACGGGCACAAGGCCCTACCGGGAGAGAACAGAGCGTCAAGGAGGTCGCCATGCAGGTAGACGAACTACTCAAACCGTTCCCGATCAAAGAGTTTCACCCGTTCCCCCGGGCGCTGATGGGGCCGGGGGCGCACGAGATGATCGGCCCCGAAGCCCTCAAGCTCGGCTTCAAGCGGGTCCTGGTCATGACGTCGGGCCTCCGCGGGACCAACATCGTCCACAACATCGCGGAATCGCTGAAGTATCACGGCCTGGAGGTCGTCGTCTACGACAAGGTCGAGTCCAACCCCAAGGACTACAACACGATGGGCGCGGTCTCGCTGTTCCAGGAGCAGGAGTGTGACTCCTTCGTCTCCATCGGCGGCGGCTCCACGCACGACGCCTGTAAGGGCGCCCGCATCTCGATCGCCCACGACGGCCGCAACGTCAACGAGTTCGAGGGCTTCAACAAGTCCGAGAACCCGAAGAACCCGCCGCACATCGCCGTCTCCACCACCGCCGGCACCGGCTCGGAGACCTCCTGGGCCTACGTCATCACCGACACCACCACCGACCCCGACAACCCGCACAAGTACGTGGCCTTCGACGACGCGTCCGTGGCCACCCTGGCCATCGACGACCCGGTGCTCTACTACGACTGCCCCATCGACTACACGTCCCAGTGCGGCTTCGACGTGCTGGCGCACGCCTCGGAGCCCTACGTCTCCCGGCTGAACTTCGAGCCTTCCCTGGGCAACGCGCTGCGGGCCATCAAGCTCACCGCGGAGAACCTGCGCGAGGCCACCTGGAACGGCCAGGACCTGGCCGGCCGGCAGGGCATGATGTACGCGCAGTACATCGCCGCGCAGGCGTTCAACTCCGGCGGCCTGGGCATCATCCACTCCATCTCGCACGCGATCTCGGCGTTCTACGACACCCACCACGGCCTGAACAACGCGATCGCGCTCCCCCGCGTCTGGGCGTTCAACATGCCGGTCTGCTACAAGCGGTTCGCCGACATCGCCGAGGCGATGGGCGTCGACACCCACGGGATGACGACGGTGCAGGCGGCCGACGCCGCGCTCGAGGCCGCGATCCGGCTGCTGCGGGACGTCGGCATCCCCGAGCGGTTCGTCGACGTCACCCAGGACAGCTACTCGAAGAACCGGCTGGGCCAGGGCCCGACCGCGTACTACGAGAAGTCGCCCACGATCATCGGCGACGCGGCGGACGTGGACCGGATCACCAACCACGTTCTCGGCGACGCCTGCACGCCGGGCAACCCGAAGGAGTGCACCTTCGAGACGGTCCGCCCGGTCGTCGAGCACTGCATGACGGGCGATCTGGACGACCTGCTCAGCTGATCGATCAGGGCCGGCCCGGCGCGGGGGAGGTCATCCCCTCACCCGGGCCGGTCCGGTCGCGCCGGCGACCTCCGCGGGCAATCCCGAGACAACACTGTGGATCAGGAGATGGAAGGTGAGAGCGTGAGCATCCAGGGTGCTCCGGCCGGAGCCGGCGAGTTCGCCGATGTGGCCGACACGAAGCAACGGTTCGCCGAGCACGGCTATCTCGCCGACGACCGGCTGGCGACCACGGTGTTCCTGCAGACGCGCCTGGGCAAGCCCATCCTGCTGGAGGGGCCGGCCGGTGTCGGCAAGACCCAGCTGGCGGAGAGCCTCGCCGAGGTCACCGGGCGCCGGCTGCTGCGGCTGCAGTGCTACGAGGGTCAGGACGAGACCAAGGCCCTGTACGAGTGGGACTACGGCAAGCAGTTGCTGTACACCCAGATCCTGCGCGAGAAGATCGGTCAGCTCGTCGCCGACGCGGCCGATCTCTCCGAGGCGGTCGAGCGGATCGCCGCCCAGGACAGCGTCTTCTTCTCCGACCGCTTCCTGGCGCCCCGCCCGCTGCTGCAGGCACTGGACTCCGACCAGCCCTGCGTGCTCCTCGTCGACGAGGTCGACCGCGCCGACGAGGCACTGGAAGCCGTTCTGCTGGAACTGCTCTCGCAGTTCCAGATCTCCGTTCCGGAGATCGGCACGGTGTATGCCAAGCACATCCCGTACGTCGTTCTCACCTCGAACAACACCCGCGACCTGTCGGCGGCGCTGAAACGTCGCTGCCTGCACCTGTTCCTCGACTATCCGAGCGCGCAGCGCGAACTCGGGATCCTCAAGTCCAAAGACGTCGGTCTCACCGAGGCGCTCTCGGCGCGGCTGGTGGAGATCGTCCGCGGCCTGCGCGAACTGGAACTGCGCAAGGCACCGTCCATCTCGGAGACGATCGACTGGGCCCGCACGCTGGCCGTGCTGGGGGTGAGCGAGCTCGACGCCGAGGTGCTGGCCGCCACCCTCAACGTCGTG